>BLLX01000106.1 GCA_011959405.1 Muribaculaceae bacterium | reverse complement strand
AAATGCTATCCGGGTCCCTTTTCAAATGTTAGATACAGTAAACACGCTGAACACTGCCTTTATGCTGCTGAAATACCAATCCTTACGCCTCGTTCCCTCGATAGGCCGCGTCAGATGAACATGTATAACCTTTGCCATATACTCTTGATTTATCGGTGCAAATATACCAAATAATATCTATATGGTATATTTTAAGCAATACAAATACAACGAAAGGCCATAAAAAAAGCGGCGCACAGCCGCAACCACTCCACCCTCTATCACTCCGATGAACGACCTTATGCCCGGCGTAAACCCCGCGACAACCCCATGCAAACCACATGTAAACCTGCGGCATCAAAACGAGCCGTCCATGTAAACCAAAATTAAGCCCATGTAAACTTTTTGCACGCTTCGTTTTATTTCGGCCCCACTCCCCTACTCCACCTAACTAACTGAAATCAAAAGCATTTCACCCAAAATCAGCATCACACACTTTGCACGCTTCGTTTTGTGGCCCATAATAAACGGATCGATCGCCGCAGACAATACTATCCTACATATCCTCCTCTTTCCATTCATTCGACATGCCGAATTCCTTATTGGCAAACAACTCGGCAAGTCCTGAGATCTGTTTCAGCCGCAATAATTCGTCTTTGTCCATGCCGATGTTGCGTATTATCCAACTGTCCGACATGCCCGAACGGGTCAATTCGGCAACAATGTTGCTCATAAGTTCCACATTGTGCATTCCCCGTGCCCGGTTATGGCGTATGGTAGAAGTCATTCTGTGCGACAGATCCTTGTCGATGACCACCACAGGAAGCAACCCCTGCTCCCGTTCATAGATGCGTCGTGAGGTCTTCATCACCATATAACGGTGGAATCCGTCCACTATTTCATATTGGTCGCTATCTTTCAGATAGTAGCATACGCATGGCATGGTATAGCCGTCTTCCCATATCGACAGTTCCAGAAGTTTCATTTCAGGCGGCGCCACGACGTTGGGATTGTAGTTATTGGCCACGACCTTCTCTACCGGCACTGCCCGGACATTATATACGGGACTTTTAAACTTTGCCATTTTACAGTGATTTATATTTTTTCATTACGCTGTCTCTCAGTTCTTTCTCGCGTTTAGTAAGTGCAAATCCCATATATTTGCAGCTATGATCGTTTTTCAGAATGCAGATACACATGCGCTTGTATGTGGGGATCTCCCGGAATTCCGGAATGTCTATATCGTCAAGATACTCCATTCTCACCGGCCGTTTATCCGTCCGGTAAGCCGACTGCATCCCCACCGAAATGGGAATATTTCGGTCAAGAAGTTTTCTGATGGTTTCTTCGCCGAGACATCCTCCACGCTCTCTCCAGAACCGGATACTGACATTTAATTTATCCATATAGTTCTCGCGGCTCTCGCGCGGCATGGTAGCCAGCAGGAATTCCATATATCGTTTCCAGGAAAAACCCGCAGGACATCTGATTGATTTCCATCCCATGGCAAGTGTGTTTCCATAGATCCCGGCAAAATTGACCCCGTTGACCCTGCTGACCATCCGGCCCCATGTGTCGGGATCAATCACCTTATACATAGACAGAGTCGCCAAGGCCTGTGAAATAAACGGACTCGCCACGCGCTGCCGGCCGATAGGAATGCCTGCCTGATAATACAGGTCATAAAGGTGGTTATAAGTCCAATGGAATCTGCCGTTTGCCGTCCATATATCCGACGTTTTCCAGTCATATATGGGATATGCGTTATAGACATGTGAGTCCATGCGGTGAGTCCACTTCAGCGAGCCGAAGTGCTTGTAGTTTTTGTCACTATGTATGGTGCGCCATCTATTGAAACTTTCCTGAGTGCGGATACCTACCAGACAACAGATGCGGTCACACTTCTTGCGGTGTCGCAGCCACTGTGCAAACAGACGGTGGAAGTCATAGTCCCAGAGATCATCATTAAAAAATCCGAAATCGACGGCCCGATAGCAATTCTCCGGCATTTCCCTCACCCATATATCCTTCTCGGCATCTTCCCACGGTCTCCAATATGACTGAAACATGGAGGTGCAGGTAGCTACCTTGAATGGCACGCAACAGTGATATATCTCCAGAATATCACTATCATCAGCCAGCCTGTTGCTAACATAGTCGGTGGTCTGACGGTACTGAGCTTCATAGTCCATGTGCATCACGCCGAGCTTACGTCCGGGAAGGTTCCTGCGTATGTAGTCCACACACAAGTTCAGCAGCACTCCGCTGTCCTTGCCGCCGGAAAATGACACATACACATAGTCGAAATTCTCAAATATCAATTTCAGACGTTCCTGCGCCGCGTCATACACATTCAAACGGCGGATCATCGCCCGTCGTCTCCTATTCTGCGCACACATTGCATGCGGTTATACTGGGCAAACACAGTGGATGTGATAAAGCCATGCCCTTTTAATGTCTGAGAGTGCCGTTTATGCGCCAGGATCGTGACCGGGCGGGTGGTTTGCAACAGCACATGGCCGATCAGCAGGTCCAGAACAGCTTGTTCATCGCCGCCGACATAATAATTGTCGATATAGAATCCGCGGTCAGTCGCCTTGACAGGCAGAAAGCCGACAACACCTCCATCGTCGCCGACACAGAGATGCCAGACATATTCCGAAGTTGTCTTGAAAGGATAATTATTGTTTTGCCGTAAGACATCCGGATCCATTACCAACCGGGCCACCAGCTGATACAGACGGTCATCCGTCCCATGCAGGCTTATTACTTCCATATTTTGGTTAAGGCTTATTGTTCAGGCACAAAGATACCAAATATATATATCATATCCTGCAAATTGATGTAAGAAAAAGCAATTCCAACCAATTATTGCAAATGACAGGAACACACTTTGACATAGGACAATGAATACCAAACCCATACAGCGTTACAGATCTCCGTGCAGTCTATAACCCTGCTATTATAATTGCTACCCCAACTTAATTTAGTTGTTTCTGGAACGTAAGGATTATAGGCACACTCTGGCCTGTTCCAAAAGCGGTAAGTATGTCGGAATCTTTCACATCTTTCAATAGAGAACGGCTGACAAGGAAATAGTCTATACGATTACCTATGCCCAAAAATCTGAAGTTGCCATAAAATGACGGTTTATTTTCTTCAGGGTGCAGTTCACGGAAAGCATCAACAAGATCAGCTTCCGCCAATAATGTATCAAAATTTTGACGCTCCCAGGCAGAGAAACACGGACGATTCAGAATGTATTTATCTTCACAAGTATCTTTATCAGAGTGGACTATATTCAGGTCTCCACAAATGATAACCGGCAATTCAGCAGACAATTCCACCATAAGTTCACGGAATTGTCCATCCCATTTTCTACGAAAATCATCAGCTCCTTCTATTTGAGAATTTGCAAACGGCACATAAGCATTTACAAGAAAAAATTGATCACAGCGATAAACTTGCAAATGCCCATTTGCACTCAATTCATGTGTAGATATACGCTCTGGCATCGAAGTAAGTTGACAAACTTGCCCAATACCTTCTTGTATTCTTATATAAAGCATGACTCCGCTCATGTCACCATAATCCTGAGCATTGAAGAAAACATGGTATCCCGGTATCATGAATTGACCAAGGGATGATGTTTTATTCCGAACCTTTTGCAGACATACAAAATCAGGATTATACGTTTCAACAAGTCGTTTCAACTCGTCAAAACGTCTGCCAATACTGTTGATATTCCAACTTATAATCGTAGTTTCGGCCATGTAATCAGACGCATGGTAACCATTATGTGCATTTATCAAAATAATAGAAATGCAAAAAATCCGCAAGGATTGAAAATCAATCGCTTGCGGATTTACAGTGTCCGAGATGAGATTCGAACTCACACAGCCGAACGGCCACTACCCCCTCAAAGTAGCGTGTCTACCAATTCCACCACCCGGACATTCTGGGGAGCGAAAAACGGGACTCGAACCCGCGACCCCGACCTTGGCAAGGTCGTGCTCTACCAACTGAGCTATTTTCGCAT
>BLLX01000105.1 GCA_011959405.1 Muribaculaceae bacterium | reverse complement strand
GAACACTACCTCAGGCGTCTCATCGTGGGCGGATTCGAAGGAGTCTACGAATTCTCCAAAAACTTCCGAAACGAAGGCATGGACCGCACCCACAACCCCGAGTTCACATGCATGGAGATCTATGTGGCCTATAAGGACTACAACTGGATGATGGACTTCACCGAACGGATGCTCGAAAAGATATGCCTTGACGTCAACGGTACCACCGAGGTCCGCGTCGGCGACAACGTCATATCCTTCAAAGCCCCGTTCCGCCGTGTCACCATGATCGACGCCATCCGCGAGCACACTGGCATAGACATTGCCGGAATGAACGAAGAGCAGCTCCGCGACGTCTGCCGTCAGCTCCACATCGACGTGGCTCCCTCCATGGGCAAAGGCAAGCTCATCGACGAGATTTTCGGCGAAAAGTGCGAAGGCCGCTACATTCAGCCTACATTCATCACCGACTATCCCATCGAGATGTCGCCGCTCACCAAGCGCCACCGCTCCAATCCCGAGCTCACCGAGCGCTTCGAGCTTATGGTCAACGGCAAGGAGCTGGCCAACGCATACTCCGAACTCAACGACCCCATCGACCAGTACGAACGCTTTGTCGAGCAGATGCGTCTGGCCGACAAAGGCGACGACGAAGCCATGATCATCGACCACGACTTCATCCGCGCTCTTGAATACGGCATGCCCCCCACATCCGGCATGGGCATAGGCATGGACCGTCTGGTCATGCTCATGACCGGACAGGTAGCCATTCAGGAAGTGCTCCTTTTCCCTCAGATGAAGCCTGAAAAGACACAGTCATGAGCGTGCACCAACGCGACAGCGCGATCCATGTTGCCGTAATGGGCGGCGGAAGCTGGGCCACCGCCCTGGCCAAGATGCTGCTGCGCAACTGCGAGACCATCACGTGGTACATGCGGCGCGACGACCGCATAGCCGACTTCAAGGCTTCGGGCCACAATCCAGTCTACCTCAGCGACGTGGAATTCGACGTCAACCGCATCCACTTCACCTCCGACATCAACGAGGCCGTGCGCCGCGCCGATGCCGTGCTGCTGGCCATGCCGTCGCCCTATTTCAAGGCCCACATGGTCAAGATCACCGAACCGCTCGCCGACAAGATAGTCATATCGGCCATAAAAGGCATTGTTCCTGAAGACAATCTCACCGTGGCCGACTATATGGTCCGCCGATATGGCGTAAGCCCCGGCAACATGCTCGTTGTCGGCGGCCCGTGCCACGCCGAGGAAGTTGCCCTCGACCGCGTCAGCTATCTCACCATCGGATGTTCCGACATGGAACGCGCCGGATGGTTTGCCCACTGCGTCGGAAGCCACACCGTACGCACCATAGTCTCGTCCGACGTGGCCGGCATAGAATACGCCGCGGTGCTCAAAAACGTCTACGCCATAGTGGCCGGAATCATCCATGGCATGAAAAACGGCGACAACTTCACTGCGATGATGGTCAGCAACGCCGTCCGTGAGATGGAGCGATTTATAAACGCCGTCGATCCACGCACCCGCAATATCTGCGATTCCGTCTATCTCGGCGACCTGCTCGTCACCTCATACTCCAAATTCAGCCGCAACCACAACTTCGGCTCCATGATCGGCAAAGGCTACTCGGTAAAGGCCGCCATCATGGAAATGGAGCAGACGGCCGAAGGTTACTACGGCACCAAATGTATCCGTGAAATCAACGAACGCTATGGTGTCGACATGCCCATTCTCGACGGCATCTATTCCATACTCTACGAAGGATGCCTGCCCCGCCGGGCCGTCTCGCGCATGTCTCTCAGATTCACCTGATGCAATCCTTTCCGCTTCCGGTTTGTTATTCAATTGTAATTACTATTAACAACCATATACATAGTTATGAACTCACTTTCTCTTGACATCAGCAATGCCGCTGTCAGTGAATCGCAGCTTGCGGCCATGACCGTCGAAGCCGACGAATCGCTCGGCAAAGTGCTGCAGGCCACAGGTGCCGGCTCTGATTTCCTTGGATGGGTGCGGCTTCCATCTGAGACTCTCAAATCCGATCTGGTCGACAGAATCTGCGACACGGCCTCACGTCTGCGCTCCAGCTGCGACACGGTGGTGTGCATAGGCATCGGCGGCAGCTATCTTGGCGCCAAAGCCGTCATCGAAGCCCTGAAAGACACATTCACCCCCACAAAACCCGAAATTCTCTTTGCCGGCCAGAACATCGGCGAAGATTATCTCGCCGAACTCACCGATTACCTTGCCGGCAAACGCTTCGGCATAATCGTCATATCCAAATCCGGCACCACCACCGAACCGGCCATCGCCTTCCGCATACTCAAAGCCATGCTTGAGGAAAAAGTAGGCAAAGCGGAAGCCGCGCGGCTCATTGTTGCCGTCACCGACGCTTCACGCGGTGCCCTCCGCTCGCTGGCCACCGACGAAGGCTACGACACATTCGTCATCGACGACAACGTCGGCGGACGCTTCTCCGTGCTCTCGCCCGTGGGCCTTCTGCCCATCGCCGTGGCTGGCTTCGACATACGTGCGCTCCTCTCCGGCGCGGCCGACATGCAGACGGCATGCGCCAACCCCGGATCGCCCGCACAGCTCTATGCCAAGACCCGCAACGCCCTCTATCGCGACGGCAAGAAAATCGAGATACTCGTAAATTACCATCCCAAACTCCACTTCTTCGGCGAATGGTGGAAACAGCTCTACGGCGAAAGTGAGGGCAAGGACCACAAAGGCATATTCCCCGCGGCTGTCGACAACTCCACCGACCTCCACTCCATGGGACAATGGATTCAGGACGGCGAGCGCATCATCTTCGAGACGGTCATTTCCGTCGAGGAGCAGCACCGCACAGTGGTGATACCCGCCGACAGCGACAACCTCGACGGCCTTAACTACATAGCCGGCAAGCGTGTCGACCACGTGAACAAGATGGCCGAACTGGGCACTCGTCTGGCCCATATCGACGGCGGTGTGCCCAACATGCTGGTATCCGTCGACTCACTCAATGAATATTCGCTCGGGTCGCTCATCTACTTCTTTGAGATGGCATGCGGCATCAGCGGCTACCTCCTCGGGGTCAACCCGTTCAACCAGCCCGGTGTCGAGGACTACAAGCGCAACATGTTTGCCCTGCTTGCCAAACCCGGCTACGAAGAGCAGACGGCGGCCATACGCGCCCGTCTCGGCGAATAAACGCCCCCGAATATAAACAAACGACAACACCTCCCCGCCGGAAATCCGGACGGGGAGGTGTTGTCGTTTTGGAAGGTTATGTGAATCATTCGGCCGGCTCCTGGCCCATGGCGTGCAGAAGAGTGGCGCGTCCGGTCGGGATATACTCGCCGTCTCTCGCCGTCGAATATATACGCTTCATCTCGCTATTGTCAAACCACACCGACTGCATGTCATCCGACACCTTGATCACCAGATTGCGCCGCCCGGCTTCGGATTCCGAAAAGCCCATATACACATTGGAAATCACCACAGTCCCGCTCTCGGCATTGTACAGATACTTGCCCGACGATGCCACCAGTGTGCGCCGCGGCGACAGAATCTCCACCGATGCCCCTCCGGGATTCTCTCCGCCGTTGGGCGTGTGGTTGAACCACACCTTCACCCGCGCCCCCTGCTTCAGACTGCTTGTGTCGGAATCAAAGAAAGTCACGCTGTCGCTGTAATAATACTCGGCGCCGTCCCACTCCTGTGTGTCGATCTGCTCTGTATATGTTCCTGCTGCCGTGTCCAGGAGATATATGTGGGGAATTCCGTCTATCTCCGCCGTCACTACGGATCCCTCCGCCGTGTATCGGTAGCTTTTCCCTCCGCTGCTCATCCTGCCGAATCCGTCTAATTCTATCGCGTTGCCACTGTCGGCCGAGTCGATAAACAGTCCTGCTTCCGCTCCCTTTGCGGCAAACACCGGCTCCTTTGCCCCGGCTGCCACAGTGTATTTATACTGTATCTCGCCGTCGTAGCTCACCAACGCCTCGCACGGCCCGGCTATGCTTGTGCCCGACAGAAACTCCACCGTGGCGGCATGCCGGCGCGACCCGTACTGTTCGATCAGAAAATAGCGGTCGGCCGCCTTCAGCAGCACCCTGTAGCCGCCTTCGGCCGCTCCTGACGCGAAATCAAGGTCATTTCCTGCTGCCGACGCCACATAGTATCGGTTGGTTTCCGTCTTGTTGTTCAGGATGTCTATCACTTTCACAAACACCAGATCGCCGTCGATCACGCCGCTAACCCCGTAC
>BLLX01000104.1 GCA_011959405.1 Muribaculaceae bacterium | reverse complement strand
GGGTCCCTTTTCAAATGTTAGATGCAACAAAACGCAATAAGAATTCAAAACTCAATAAAAATCGTATGGCAAAACCCCAAAACTCCCGCAGAACCGCAGCCAAGCAGCCCTCCGCTTTCGCACGGTTTCTCGCGAAGACTGGCCTTGCACGCATGAAAGACCAGGTTGTGACCGCCGCTGACGGCAGCGAGTTTACAGTTGAACGTGAGGATGGCGATCCTCAGATTGGCGACAGCGCCTATCCTGACGGTAACTACATTCTCGACGACGGCACCGAGATCGTCGTAGAAGGCGAGCGCATTACAGACATCATCGACCCCGTGGAAGACAACACCGACGATGACCCCGATCCTCTCGCTTCTGCAAACGATCCCGAAGAAATCCGCGAACTCATCGCCGAACTTCAGGGCCGACTGAAGGAACTCGACCCCGACGCGGCTCCCGAAGAGAACGCGCCCCAGGTCGAAGAACTTCAGCAGACTGTTGAGGAACTTCAGAAAAAGGTCGAAGAGCAGGAAGTCGAGCTCAAGAGCGCCCGTCCCATCGTCGCTAAGGTCAACCGCGCCGGCGGAATGTCCTGGCTCGACCAGACCCTCGGCATGCGTTCCACTTACACTCCCCAGAACCAACGTTTCGTTGCTCACGGTGCCCCCGCCGGTCAGCAGGCTCCCCTGTCCAAGACCCGCGACGCAATCAACAAGCGCCGCGAAGCTGTAGCCGCAAAACGCGAACAGCGCAAAAAGTAAATCAATCATCACGTAACAATTTAATCAAACAATATGATTAACTGGAATCAATTTACCGTTGACAACGGGGCGATTACCGACCTTCGGGAGTTGCTCTTCCTCACGGTGTACGATGATCCCGACATTGATCTTACGATCAAGAACGAAACCGGTGTAACAAACGGTAAGAAGCTCGGATACATCGACAGCATGGGTGATGTCGGCGAGGCCCGCAGTGGCTGTGACCCTCAATACAGCAAAGTAAATGTAACCGGCATTCAGAAAGAGTGGGAACTCGGCGACTGGGAAATTGCCAAGGAAATCTGCTACGATGAGTTGGAAAACACCATCGCAGAAGACTCGCTCAACACCGGCACCGACCGCGCATATCTCCAGGACACCCCCTACTGGGATCAGGTTCTTATGCCTCTTCTTGAGAAGGCTATGAAGGAAATGTTCTGGCGTATCGTGTGGTTCGGTGACAAGGATGCGAAGAATATCGCCGACGGTGGTATCCTCAAAGCCGGTATCAACCCCAAACTGTTCAACATGTGTGACGGTCTGTGGAAGCGTCTCCAGGCGATTATCGCAGCCAATCCCAACCAGCATACGGAAATCGCCGCAAATGCTGCAACCACCTACCTCGACCAGAAGAACGGAATTCTTGTCCCCGGAACTGCTATCAAGATTTTCGACACCCTGCTTGCTGATGCTGACTCTCGCATCTTCGACAAGCCTGGTTCGGCAATCTTCTGCACTAACTCCATGTTCAAGGCACTCCGTACCGACCTCGTGGAACGCTACGGCAAAACCACTATGCCATTCGAGAACGTTGCCACCGGTATCACACTTTCGGAGTATGACGGTCGCACCATTATCGCCCTCGATATCTGGGACCGCTTGATCAAGAAGTTCGAAGACACCGGCACAGCCCTCAACTGCCCCCATCGTGCCATTGTCTGCTCTCCCGACAACCTTTTCGTCGGAACGAACGACAAAGACAAGATTGCTTCACTCAGTGTTCACTTCAACGACAAGGACCGCAAGAACTACATCTACGCCGCTTCAAAAATCGGCACTCTCGTAGGTGAAGACGAGCTCGTTCAGGTCGCTATCTAAACCCTGATTCAGTATGGCTACAGAAAGTTGCGATTATCAGTTAGCTGCCGATTTGGCGGCTAACTGTACCGTGAAGCCGGTGAAGGGCATCAAGTCCCACGGTTACATAATGAACTACAACGACATCGACTTCGAAGCCACAACCCGTGACGCTACGAACCCGAACATCGTTAAGGCTCTCATTTTGAAAACCGGCGCCAAGGCTTACAAAATGTATGTTCCCGGCAAGAGTCCTTACACTGGCACGAAAAAGTCAATGGTAGCCGGAACATATCGAAACCGATTCAACAAGGACGTGTCAATCGTCATTCTCGACAACGGTCCCGATGTATCTCACAACATCATAGATCAGCTTGCCAATGGCACATTTGTGGTTGTACTTGAAAACAAGTTCGCCGGTGCCGACAACAAGAACACGTTCGAGATTTATGGGCTTGAGGCCGGTCTTACAGCAACAGCCCTCGATGATGACAAATACTCCGATGATACCGAAGGTGGTTGGCTCGCCACACTTCAGGAGGAAAACGCTCCGACATCTGGCATCTTCCTCTTCGGAGAATCACTGTCCGCAACCCGCACAGCCCTTGCCTCTCTCGTCAGCGGCTCATAATTCTGCCTATGGGAAGCTACGAAAAGACAATGGCTGACCTGTCTGAGATGAAAAGCCGTTTCCAAAGCGGCTTTTCTTCTTCGGATAGGCTTCTACTTGACAGATTGCATCGGCTTATCTACGGCTCGGAAATAACCAACACGGGCTGTAGCGATTGCTACCGAGACGCTTATGTAATGATTTACAATAAACTTAAAACTGACAAAGAAATGCCGAAAGCACCCAACTATATCCTGAAGGGCGGAGCGTTAATCCATCCTGTCGGGACTTCTCGTTTTTACACCAATCCTCTGCCGTCAGACGACATTGCTGAAGAATTTCTCAGCAAGTTTCCGCAGGAGGTAAATAAGTTTGCTCAACTCCCGGTTGACTGGGAGGACCGAGTGGCTGCCTACAAAGCCCGCAAGGCAGAGGAGGCACGAGCCAAAGCGGAAGCAGAGAAAAAAGCCGAGGGAGAGAATGCTACAACCGTTAACGACAGCGAAGCAGAAGAACTCAAGACCTCGCTTATCGAGGCCGGTCAGCAGATTGAATCGCTGCGCAAAGACAAGGAAGATCTGTCAACCACGGTTAAGACCCTTATAGAGGAGAAAGCCGAGTTGACTCAGAAAGTGGAGGCCCTCAACAAACTCCTTGCGGAAAGAGCCGAAAGCGAATCTGCCGGCGAAAACTCCGAATCCGAAGAAGTAAACAACCTTCAGATGGAGCTGGCAACCGCCAAAGCTGAACTGGAAGCAGCCCAGGCTGAGAATGAACAGCTCAAACTCGACAACCGCGCTCTCAAAGCCGCTAACACCCGCCTGAAAAACAATAGCGCGAAAGACGCTGAATAAACTCCTGGCGCATGAACATCAACAATGTCCGACGCTCTCCTGAAAGACTGACAAATGTCTATTGGAGCACCCTCAACATACAAGCATACGGTAGGGATAATCTTTATCCCCAGCGTATGCTCAACCTTATATTGAATAGTCCGACCGGCGGCTCTTGCTGCGAACGTTATCAGACATTCATTGAGGGCAACGGACTTAACGATACCGAATTTTCGGAATATATCGTTAACCGGGCCGGCGATACTGTTGATGACATTTATAGCCTGCTAGCTAAAGACATGGCACTGTACCACGGCTTCGCACTTCATGTTAACTACAATTTGGCGTGCGAGATTGTGGAGTTGAACCATATTCCATTTCAGGACTGCCGATTGGAAGAGGAAACAGAGGGCGGCCAAGTAATCTATATTAACGTCCACCCCGACTGGACTGGGCACAAAACCCGCAAAGGCAATAAGATTCTTGTTGACAAAAAGCACGTTGACAAAATCTATGTATTCAACCCCATAAAAGAGGTTGTGCTATCGCAGATCGTAGCATCAGGAGGCATTGACAAATACAAAGGGCAGATCCTTTGGTTCTCTATGGACGGTCGTTTCGAGTATCCCAAGCCCATATACGACAAAGCAGTTACAAATCTTTCAACCGATGAGGGCCTTGACAATGTGAAGTATCGCAACACGCGAAATAACTTCCTTATGTCAGGTATGCTCATGCGTCGCAAGGGTACCGCGATGGGTCTTGATGATGATGGCAATGAGCGCGACGGCGGGTCTGTTAGCGATGACGATTTCTCCAAGAATCTCGACATCTTCCAAGGTGATGTCAATGCCTGCTCAATCATAGACATCACATATCAAGCGGAAGAGGATAAACCTCAATTTGTGCCGTTTGAAGCAACCAATTTCGATAGTAAGTTCGATTCAACCGAAAAGAGTACAACCGAAAGAATTTATTCTGCCTTTGGGCAAGAAGTATTCTACTTGATTAGAAGTGGCAAAACGGGATGGAGCGGAACCGTGATTGCAGAAGCCTACGAATACTACAACTCGTATGTCGCTAAGGAGCGTCGAGCAATCTCACGAGCAATAAAAAGAATATTCGACCACTGGTTCGAGGTCGTCAACCGTAGCGAAGACTATACAGTACAACCACTGGTCTATGTAACTAACGAATCCAATAAGAGTGATGGAGCACATAATAACCCCGAGTGAAATAGTTAGTCTCGGCAGACC
>BLLX01000103.1 GCA_011959405.1 Muribaculaceae bacterium | reverse complement strand
TAATGGTTAGAAAGGAGCATCGTCAGATGCTATCTTTCGTCGTTATATGTATTTCTTGAATATCACTGGCTACTATCATTCCATTCATACCAACAGATGAATCTATATGAATGAACTTCAAAGTATCTTTTGATTGATAATTCTTCACCCAACTATACTCGCCAATCAGATAGGCTGGTATGTTGGCGTTCGTGAAGATATTGAGTTCAAATATAACATTTTGAATATCAAAAGAAGATAATTCCCACCATTCAACACCTTTACAAACCAAACGAATGTTTGATATAGTAAAGATTAGTGTTGCATCATCTTTTTGGTATGCGATTGATGTTATTTCTTTATCGTGATATTCCATACTGTTACATATAATGGGATGCAGCTTGCCGCCGTTTAGGCGGAATAGGTGCTCGTTAACAACATCGTTAGTAAATACTTACTAAAACTCCAGTTTGGGAGTTTAATGCGTTTTCGTAAAAGGCTTTCAAATTCAGAAACTCTTTTTTCAATTCCGCTTTTAGTTGTTTTTCATCTTTTTTCACCCAGATATTTGGATATATTTTAGCTTTTCTAAACTTGGATAAATCCATACTTTCTATAAGAACCTCTATATCTGCCTTGTTTAGTGCATCAACAATGTCCTTAATATGATTAGGGTATGTATATGCTATAAAATCTTCACAGTCGAAAATTTTAGTGCCTACAATGGCTTCACTTAAAGGATCATTTTCAATTGTTTCTTGTGCGGACACTCCAGTTAGTAAGAAATGAAGCCCATCCCATAACTTATCAATATCATAGGCAATAGTTGTTGACTCATCTCCATATTCTTCAACAGCTTCAAATAAATCTTCATCATTTGAAAGCCTTTCTATTGTTGCTTCATCAGCCAACATGTAAACTCCTAACATTCCCATAATTCTTTTGTTGTTAATGGCTTGGCGGGGAACGGCGTTAGTCCGTTATCCCGGCTTGTTACCAATATTTTTTTAAGTATTAGCCAAAGATTTCTATTCCTAATTATTAAGAGCAATCTCTTTACCAACAAATATGGCATCACCACATTTCATATAGAAACCATTTTGACCGTTGTATTTCCTAAGAGCATAGGGATATGCAACAATTCCTTTTTGTGGCTTTATACTAATTTCACAACATCCATGTGATGTTTGGTAAAGCAAAAAAACTTTTTCCCCATGCCTTTTTAAAATGTCATATACCTTATTCTTCCATTCTTTTTCATCCTTATCTTCAATGTTATATGAATCAGCAATACGACCATTTCTTAAAAAATGGGAATCATTAACATCCGGCTTAGAGCGTAAGAACTGCATTTGTTCCCTTGCAATACTACCAAAATGGTAATATTCGCCATATTTTTTGTATCTCGTTTTTAATTCTTCCATTGTCATCAAATCAAAATTTACGATAGAGAAGAAAGAACTTGATGAATTTACAACAGACGTATATAGTCTTTTGCTAATGTCAGCTTCCAAAGAAGGAGAAATATCTAAAAAGAATATATTAGGATTGTACCCTCGTAATTCCTCACAAAATTGCTGCTCATCATTTTGAGTCATAAATAACTGAAAATCTCTACTTTTCTCCATTGTATTTAATTTTGATGATGATAAAATCTTTGGCTTACCTTATCGCACTGTTATTGGTAATGGTTCAGCAGGGAACGGCTTGCCGTTATCCTGCGTTGTTAGCAACCTCTTTAATTCTCACCTGATATTTTTGTAATTGCCATTTTTTATCAATCAACAAATATGTTGCAGACAATTCGTTTTTAGAATCGTCTATTATCCAAGTTAAATCTTGAACTTTAATACCTTGCTCATTGTCTGCAAATCTTTTCTCTTTCGGATTGCCAAATAACTTTATACAATGTTCATAAGATGAAGTTTCTATTACAGATAGTTTATATTGTCCGTTTTCGTTTGGTAGCCATAAATTTTCGATAAGGAATAACCGCATATCCTCTACTAATTCTTTTTCTACTGATTTGAGAACGGGAAGTTTATATATGTATTTATGTATATTAGCAGAGAAAAATGGAAAGAAGTGTTTTCCCATTATTCTTCGCTGCATAGATACATTATCTTTGTATGGATTAAATTCATCCAGTGGCATTATTAAATCCATACCCAACCAATTTACATCTTTTTCATATCTCACTTTCGACCTAATACCTACTGTGGAATATAATGCCCTAAAACAAAACAAGAAAACAAAGTTTATTTCACTATATTTCGTTTCTATAATTCCCGAAAAATCTTTCAAATCATTGCTTATGTCTGAGACCTTGATGTATCCCGGAGAATCCGATGTTATTCTTATTCGTTCCATATTTGTTGATTATATTGTTGCTAATGGGATGCAACTTGCCGCCGTAGGCGGAACAGGTGCTTGTTATTCGCATATTATTCAGGTCGCCAATATGGATGTAATGCCGTTTCAATATTAAACTTTGGAATATTAAACTCATTTATCCATTCAAGGCGAGTCCAAACGCCAGAGTTTTCACCAACCATAAGCATCTTTTCATTACAAAAAACAGCTTCCATTTCATAAGGACGATGACCAATTTCAAAGTTCATTACAATGAATCTAACTGGTGCTTTATCTTGTAACGGCACAACAACCGAACTGCATTTTAAGGTGCATTTTGCCATTTTTCCTAATGGTCTTTCACTATGCTTAATGACTTCAACAGATCGTTTGACATTTCTTGAAATTACTATTGGCTTATATATTGGACCATACTCCAGTTCTACATCATTGGGCAGAGCATCCATTTTATCTGCCAATTTTATAAGACCATTCATTATCATTTCTTTCATATCCATTGGATTTACATTGCAAAATTCCGTCCATGCAGTAAGCTGTTTGTCGGTAGGAAAACTCTCGCCATCCATATCAAACCACACATCGAAGTTACCGCCCAAAGAATTGATATGGATAGGGGATTTGGCGGCATATAGCCCCAAATCATCAACTCGCCAAAGCGAGCAATCAAGATTTGATATGTAGTTTTCTTCTTTCTCCATTTGTTATTGCGAATAATGGCTTGACAAGGAGCTGCGTTTAGCAGCTAACTTGGCTTGTTATCAACATTTATAATTACTTACTCCCATATTATTTCACAAAGAGCCAGCTTGTTATCTTCATTACAGATAAATGCCCGGTTATTCCAAACATCTAACACTCGGAAAGCACTATATCCACGAGGCATAACGATGTCAACCAAGGTACAATCAGAAAGACGCAGTAGTTTTTGCTTGCCTTTCCACTCATCTGTTTTGAAAATGGAAGATATAATTAGCCAAGTTCTATCCCCGGAGAATTTACCTCGCATCCCATGTTTTCCGGGCAAACGGCTTAAATTGTCTTTACCCCACAATTTCTTTTTAAACAAGCCGTTAAACTCTAACTCCATATACCAATAATATCCCATTCCAGCCAAACCTGCTGGATTAATTGTGCTACTTTCCAAAAAAGCATATAGATGTCCATCCTGTTCTTGAATAGAACCTATTAAAGGATAGTTGTAATTGAGAACTGCTTTGGAGAAATCTCCATTCGCTTTTGTCACCGAATCAAGATGTGCTTGCCGAGTTCCAGCTTTGCTATACACACAAGAACCGATGTCAGACCAACGGGCAGTCATTGTTGCAAAATTGACAGTCAAAGTTGTGAAACTGTTTGTTGCTTCTAAAACCCTATCTACTCTACATACAATAGGAAATACATCATGCTCTCCAGTAACAGCTATTGGCATAGGTATGCCTACGGCACACCAGTTATCCATAGAAATAGAAGTCCAATCACCATTTATTTCAGATAACCACCAAAGAGTTTTGCTGGCTCCACAAAGAAATAATATTCCGTTGTTGCAAGATAAAAGTACGGGGGCTTGCCAAATGTCTTGCTCTTCTTGGGGTTTTGGACTGGGGATAAATCGGGAAATATCTCCTTTTATCCATAGCACTCCTTTCGACTTTTGCTGTGAATGATAAACAGAGAATACAATTTCCTCTTCGCTACGAGCTATCATCTCTTTGCCGCCAAGTGGACTATATTTGAAAGAAGTGTCAGACAATTTTATTCCGTCAAACTCCCAATCTTTTATTATTTTCAGTTTCGCTTTCATGATTGAATTTCTGTTTTTGTTGATAATGGGTTGCAGCTTGCCGCCGTTTTAGGCGGAATAGGTGCTTGTTACCGATATATTTTTACGAATATTGCCAAAATCCTGCAATAATATTACCTGTTACATTATGCTTGTATAAGAACAAAGCCCCATACATAAACACATATTCCATATTTGTTCTATAACCTTCTTCATCAATTTGTAAAAAGAAAGAATATCCGTCTTTTTCCAATTCTTCATAATAGTAATCTTTCCACTGAATAAAACGTGGTTCACCACCCACTTTGATAAATTGAAAATCACTGTCTTGTGGGTAATAATAATTGCTAATAGAATTAACAGATAATTCTTTGATGCTTTTCTCTGAACGAGTACCTATGTCTGAATACTCGTGTTCTATAACCTTTACGGCTATCGAAGGAAAAATGTTATTCTCTATAAGAATTTCAAAATTATCATGTATCAGAATAGAAAGCATCTTATCTTCCTTTTCCGGGTGTACCAGTGTTGCATAGAATTTATAATCGCAAGGGATTTGTTCTTCTATACATTTAGGTGGATTGCCACCAATCCTGCCTTTTACATTCTTATCGAATGGAATACATTTGGCATATCGTTCGTTCATATTTTTTTGTTTTATTATTATCGGTAATGGTTTGGTGAGGAACAGCGTTTAGC
>BLLX01000102.1 GCA_011959405.1 Muribaculaceae bacterium | reverse complement strand
TTTAACGTTCCAACTCTCGAATTTTAACAAATGCACCGGAATTTCGGCTTGACCCGTGAAATGAGTCGCTGTCGTACAAAATCCGTACAAAATAGTGCATAAAAACGCCTAACACTGACAGTTATCAGCATTAGGCGTTCTTGTAAGATTTAAGTTTTATCGTTCAGTAACAGTCAATTACCGTCAATATAAAGCATTGACAATCAACTGATTACTTGCCGATACACTATCCTTATAGTATTGATAGCGTGCTACTTGAGCTTTTATTATACAAGGGTCGGTCTCACTTCTGATTTTTGATGATTTGGGGCTTCCCAGCTGACTTCATCTAAGGAAACAGACCTCTCTTTCGTACATTTTGCACAAGTGCAAAGTTAATGATTTTCCACGACATAGAGTGTTAAAATACGAGAAAATAATTTCAAGTAACTGTAAATTTTTCAACCACCGAATTTGTACCGCCAAAAGTAAGCCTGACAGAAGTCTTAATCATTGGGTTATAATGGCTATAATATTATTGAATATTAGGCGATTAGCGGATATTCGAGTATCTCTGTTACTTTCTTCATTAGAAAGTGAAGAAGATACGTTTGAGGATGTCGGCGACTGAATGATTCTACCGGGTCAGGCAAGTGTATCAGATGGTGAAACCGGGTATGAAAACAGACCTCCGGGGAGGCCTGTATCTACTCGTTTTCTTCATCGAAAATGCGGTTGAAAATCTCTTCAAGTCTCTTCCTGTCGGTGAGCAGGACATGGAGCTTTCTCAGGTTCTTGGCGTTGTCGCTCCACGGTACCCATACTTTCAGATAACCCTTCGGTCCGTACTTCTCGTTGAGGTGTTCGATAGTCCTCTGATAGTGCCCGGCTCTGTCGAGTTGGGGATAATTTGCCAGACCGTATTGAATGGTTCTTCGTATTATCGTATCCGCCTCGATGAAGCGGTCGGCCTCCGCTACAATCATTCCGTAGCCGTTGCGAGGCTTCTTCTGATTGGATGCCCGGTGGTCTTCAACGGCACGACCCATAGTCACAATTTGTTTGCGGGTGAAGTGCGACTTTACAAACTCGTCCGCTTTGAGTATTGTGCGGGAGTCCTTGTGATGGTTTTCCCTGCCGTTGACAAGACCGAGGTCATGAAACGCCGCTATGATGTAAACCATATCGGAATTCATAGCCGGATTATGTTCGGCGAGTTTTATGCTCTGTTCAATTACCATGCGGACATGGCTCTCCTGATGCGCCTTGTCGAATGCGGCATAACGGGGGATTATCTCATTCTCAACATAGTCTATGACCTCCTGAGATACCGGCTTCAATTTCAATTCCGGTATTTCGCCACGCTCCCGCTTTTCTTTCAGTATCTGACGACGGTGGGCACGTTCCTCGGCCATACACTTCTTGCAGATATGGCGAGCGTGACCTTTGCCCGAAAATTTCTCATTGGCGAGATACTGACCGCACTTCCAGCAATAATGTCCCATATATTCTTCTATTTCGGCTTTGATATTTGCGCTGTAATTGCTCTCAGTGTCCCATGTCTTCAAGAGACAGTGCTGCATATTCGATATGCCAACCTTTGCGCTTTGACACGATATTCTGCGATTTTTGCTCCAGACCATGCAGGTCGATACGTCGTGGATTACGCTTGACTTCACCGATTACAATCTCACGGTCAGCCTCGTTGACAGCGATAAGGTCAATCTCATTGTTGCCGTCTTTCTCCCAATAGTTTGTCACAATGTTATAGAGACCTGTCTCACGATACATCTGTCTGAAATAGCGTTCAAGAATCCAGCCCGAGAAGGTCGAATAGTCGGCAAGCACCTTTTCCTTGACATAGGCAAGATTTCCAATCTCCACCGCACTCCGGTATTTATATATGAATCTGAACCAGAAATTGAGAAAGTTGTCCTTGATACCGTATTTTACATTACGGCTGTTCTCACTTGCGAGATAAGGTCGGTAACGATACACAAGATCGTATGTATTCTCCAGCTTGTCGAGATAACCTCCGGCTTCCACGCCGGTATAAGATTTGATTTCTCCACGCTCATTAAAACCTCCGGCGATTGCAGACAGAATGGAAAAGTAGTTCCCATAATCTTTGCCAAACTCATCTGAGAGCAACTCCTTTCCCTCGTCAATGAAATAGGAGCCGAATGACAGTACGGATTCTATTATCTTCTCTTTTGTGAATGCTTTCTGCATGTGGAGCTGTTCCACATATTTAGCAACCCCGCCCGTAATCATATACATTGCAAGCAGGTCATCGGAGGTGTAATCGGGATTATTGTCCCGCATTATCTCGCGAAGTGTCGCAAGTGGAAATTCGCGAAGACGGATGCGTGAGGTTGCCCTTCCATAAAGGGGTTCCTTTTTATCATCGAATATCTTTGTCATCATTGAATACAATGAGCCACATACTACCAGATTTATATGTGCCACATTCTTGTTGCTGTCCCAGATATTCTGCATCTCACTGAAAAATGACTCGTTGACATATTTGAAATTCTGAAACTCGTCAAAAACGAGCGTGAAATGCCTACGTTTCGCAATCTGCATGACCGACGCGAACAATCGGGCCATACTTGAAAAGTCACCTAAATCCTCGCCAAGTACATCACGTATCGTATCGGAGAGTTCTTGACACAACAACGCCTCGCTCTTGCGCGCCACAAAGAAATATATCATCTCTTTACCTTCATAGGCGTGCTTTATAAGCGTTGTCTTTCCGATACGTCTTCGTCCGGTTATGACGGTCATCTGGGCGTATTCACTGGATGTCGTCTCTATACGCCTCAATGTCTCAGTCTCTATCTCTCTGTCGTAGAATTTCATATTATAGCAACGGCTGTTACTGTAACCGCTGTTGCAAAGATAATGATTTTATTTTGATTGAGCAAGAGTTTTCTTATCAAGGGTTTCAATCGGTGCGAAGAATGGGATTGCGCTGTATCTGCCTTGCAAATATCCTTTCTGCACATTCTCACGGGGCTTATACTCTGCAAGAGACACAAGCCGAGATGCTCCGTCCTTGTCTTTCTCTACAAACCATACCTCGTCGGAGCGAATCATGTCAAGATTGAGCAGATTGCATTCGTGGGTGGATATGATGAGCTGCGTATCTCTTACTGAGGAAAGTTCATGCAGGTAGCACTCGATGAGTTTTTGCGACAGCAGAGGGTGCATACTTCGGTCAAGCTCGTCAATCATATAATCCACTTTATTTTGTCCCAAGTCAATCAGCATTGGGATGAAATCAAGAAGCCGGATTGAGCCGTCGGATTCCTCATCCATTTCAAAAACGACCTCATCGTCGGCATCATTGCGGTGTACCGCTTTCTGCTTGAATATAGAGTATGTTCCGTCCTCTTTGAAATCAAAGAAGAAGCACTCGTTGCTTTCCGGAGCCGCCACAAGAGCCGTGCGTCCCGGAGTTGAACTGCTTATAATTTTGTCAAGCAGACGGTCGGGTAGGTTGGTCTCCTCTTTTGAACGCACCGGGAATCTGCGAATATCAACAATGCCGGTATTGAAATACTGAAGAAGACGTCGTGTCGCCTCGTGAAAAGCTTCATCCTGTTCGGCATTGAATGATATACCTCTAAACCGTGTGCCGGGAAATATTATGCGCAGACCGGAAGCAAACCATGTGTATGCGGTCTTAATCGCGCACATTCCTTTTCCGTTGCGCTCTATGTATTCCGAAAGGAAACTCTTTTTGGTCGGAGTGCCTTCGCCAAGGAATTTCACGAACTGGGCTACCGATGAATCGCCATGAATGTCGCCGAACTCAAACTCGTTCCCATCCTGATTGGATTTTCGTGTGAATATCAGTTTGTCGCTGCGGCTGTTAATCTCATAAAGCCATTCCTCTTTAATACCATTTATGGAGAACTCCATGCCGTAAGCGAAATACCGCCCCCCGGTCTTGAACTCAATTTCAATCTTCGAGACAGGGTTTACCGGTTTTGCAAGTTTGAACGGCTCGAAATCTCCGGCAGGAAATCTTCCCGTTGCAATCTGCTGGAGCAAAGCAACGGCTTTGATTACATTGCTCTTGCCCGAGGCATTTGCACCGTAAATCACACCGATTTTCAATGCCGATATATCGTCACGTTTCTGCGCTCTGCTTACATGAGCAGGATGAACCGTTCCTTTCCCGGCAACGAAACTGATTGAAGTCTCTTCCTTGAAAGAGTATATGTTTTCAAATGTGGCTCTAAGAATCATTGTTTGTCGTATGATTACATTATTTACGCAAAGTTACGACAAATATTTTATTTAACCAAACGCATGGAGCGCGTTTTTAACTGAAATAATGCTTTATTGCGACTGATCTCTTGTTCATTCATTTCATAATTGTGCGTTAGTGTAACAGCTGTTACTGTAACCACTGTTGCATAATATGGTCTTGATACGAGCAATCGAATAGAACAATCACCGCGAAAGCGGCAAGAGAGGGAGCGGTCTTCAGGGTTGGCGGGGTAATGCCGTCAAAAGGTGACGGTGGACGAGCCACTGACACCCATTGACCGCATCGCGCCTATGGGCACCGGCGGGACACCGATAACCGGCAACGCCTCCGAGGTAAGCATCGGGGACGCTGCTTTTACGAACCTCTGAGACTATATGTCGTTCATCCGTGTTCTTGTCGCCGTTGCTGGATAAGGAATTTTACGACCGCTCCCTCACTTACCGCTTATCAGCAGTCCACGAGCCGAGACAGTGATGTGCCGCCTTCCTGCGTTGTCGGCATATCACAGACTCGTCTTTCCGGGACTGGGCAGTGCCATTATAAATTTATCGAGTACAGTTTGTGTTCTTTCAACCAGTGTGTATCTAACATTTGAAAAGGGACCC
>BLLX01000101.1 GCA_011959405.1 Muribaculaceae bacterium | reverse complement strand
ATGCGCAAATGTGTGCTTGCCAAAGTCAGCGGTCGCGAATTCCCCCGGGAAGTACTGCCGGAACATCTGCGCGGGCTGCTTGGCGTGGAGCCGGTGAGCCGCGACAAGTATGGCACGGACGGCATTGCCGGAGTAGTGACAGGACTGGCATGGACCGCGGCAGGCGGTGAGATACTTTTCATAGAAGCCGTGCTGACTCCCGGCAAGGGAGAGCAGCTCAGCCTGACAGGCAATCTCGGTGATGTGATGAAGGAGTCGGCAGCCATAGCACGGCGCTATGTGCAGGCTCATGCCGCTGATTTCGGCATAGACGCACAGTTGATGAAGGAGCGCGACATCCATATCCACGTGCCGGAAGGCGCTATACCCAAGGATGGCCCGTCGGCTGGCATAACAATGACCACGGCCATCGTGTCGGCGCTTACGGGACGTCCGGTGCGCGAGCATGTGGCCATGACAGGCGAGATGACCCTGCGCGGCAAGGTGTTGCCTGTGGGCGGGATCAAGGAGAAGATTCTGGCGGCGAAGCGCGCCGGAGTAAAAGAAATCATCATGTCGGCCGACAACCGCAAGAACATCGAGGAGATAAAGGCTGAATATGTGGACGGACTGAAATTTCATTTCGTCACGTCAGTGCATGAAGTGACCGACATCGCTCTGGCATGAACATAAAAAAGGTGGAAAATTTGTTGCTCGGGTCTCCGGCGTGGGTGCTTTCTGCCGTGACGGTATCTGCTGTGATGTATCTGACGTTGGTGCCGCGGCCGCTTCCCGACATGGGAGTGAGCTTTTGGGAGCATACCGACAAGGTGGTTCATGCAATAATGATGGCCGGAGTAGTCTGGGCAGTTTCGCTTGATATAATGAGAAGAAACCGCAGTCGTGTGATACGTCTGCGGTTTCCTGACATAGTGGCCGTATGTGTGGCGGTGGTGCTTTTCGGTGGAGTTATAGAGCTGGCTCAGGGCACTGAATTTATCGGCCGCGGGGCCGACTGGGCCGATTTTTGGGCCGACACCGCCGGTGCGGTTATTGCCGGTATGGTCACTTGGCGGTTGCCATGGCCTTATCGACAGTGCTGATCAGCTGTGATCCGAACAGATCGCGGGCTACGATCACGCCGTCGGGACCGATCAGCATGATGCAGGGTATGCCCATGATGCCGTATGTGTCGAGCACGTCTTTTCCGCCGTTGAGAATCACAGGCCATGTCACGTCGAGACTTTCCATGGCTTTGCGTGTTTCGGCGGGATCGTCGTTGACGGCCACTCCGACCACGTTGAGTCCTGCGGAATGATATTTGTCGTAGAGGGTCTTGATGGTTTTGATCTCTTCGCGGCAGGGACGGCACCATGAAGCCCAGAAGTCTACCAGATTGTATTGACCAGGCTTGATGTGCTGGCTGAGTTTGTGGATCTGGCCGTCGTGTTCGGCCTGAATGTCGGTGTATTTGTTGCCGGCAGATGTCTTGGCGCGTGATTCGGCCATTTTGGCTACGAACTTCACATCATCGTTGTCTTTGAGTTTCGGGGCGGATTCAACAGCTTTGCTGACCTGCTCGGGGGTCATATACATGGCCACTTGCATGAACACCGGAGGAGCGAAAGGCGATTCGGGATTGTCGGCGATGAATTTCAGCGACACGGGGATGATCTCGTCATTGAATACGCGCTGGGCTTCTTCTTCGGACGACGCTTTTTGCAGACGTCCCACAGGCACGGCCACGGAGTCGTTGAATGCTGCGAAGGCATCGTTGGACGGAGTGCCAACGGCTATGCCCTCGTCGGTCACTGTGATGTCGCCCGGCTCGAGAACGAACTGGGCGTAAGGATAGCCGCCCACCATTACTGTGGCAAGGGCAGGAGAGGTTATTTTGCCTTTGAAGGTGGCGGCGGAATTGGTCACGGCCGCACTGTCTAGTTTGGCACCGGAAGCGTCGGCTACGATAAATGCGCTCTGTCCGTCGAGATTTTCAGGCAGAGACATGGTGACTGTGTAGGAATCCTTGGGTGTGCACGCGCACATCAGGGCTACCGCTGGAATCAGAAAAATGGATTTTTTCATTGATAGTATTTAGTTTGAGTGTTACGGTTTCATCTATAACAACAATTTCCGGATGCAAAATAAGCAAAAAAAAGCGTTGCCAGACAAAAAAAATGAGACATCGGCTTTTCTATCCGGATATTTTTGCCGTATGGTCCGTGTGATCTGGCGTTTTCATTTTAATAGCCGGGGACGGAGGTATGAGAGACCAGTCGAACAGGTCAACGAGTTCATTCAGGCTGCACGGGCTGTAGGATGGTATCAGATTGGCCAGATATGCCGCGCGGCCTATGATCTCTTCTGGTGTGTGGCGGTTGCGTAGTTCGGACATGCTTAACGATTGGTCGCGTTTTGACAGGCGCTGCATGTCGGCGTTGCATATAAGCGGGAGATGGGCGTAGGACGGGGCTGTTGCCCCTATCAGCCGGTATAGGTATATCTGCTGCGCCGCCGAAAGCAACAGGTCATTTCCTCTCACGACTTCCGTTACTCCCATAAGTGCGTCGTCGACCACTACGGCAAGCTGGTAGGCCCAGGCGCCGTCGGCTCTCCGCAGTATGAAATCTCCGCAGCTCCGGGCCAGATTAACCTGCTGGCGGCCATATACGATGTCGGTAAAAGTGATCTCGTCGTCGGGCACGTAGATGCGTGTGGCGTGTGGCGTTAGAGGGATTGGTACCGGTCTCATAGCCGGGATTTCAGCCGGGCGGCAGGTGCCTTTGTAGATCACACGGCCGTCGGACTGATGGGGTGCTTGTGTGGCCATGATGTCGGCGCGCGTACATGTGCAGGGATATGTTAGTCCGGTAGATTCAATGCGGCTTAGAATTTCGGAGTATATGTCGCCACGCAAGCTTTGCATGTAGGGGCCGTGGCTTCCGATGCCGTCGACTCCGCCCTCGTCCCAGTCTAGACCGAGCCATCGGAGGTCGGCTTCGATCTGTCGGGCATATTCTATTCTGGATCGCTGCGGGTCAAGGTCTTCTATGCGCAATATCCATCGGCCGCCGGTTTTGCGCGCCGACAACCATGATAGTATGGCGGTGAATATGTTGCCGAAGTGCATTCTGCCGGTGGGCGAGGGTGCAAATCTTCCAACGGGGATCATGTCTGCAGATATATATGTATATATGGGGATTGGTGGTGTCAGTTGTTTTTCCGCTCTGCACGTATCAGCCACAGCAGAGCTTCCGGACCCATGTTGAACAGCAGGTCGAGAATGCTGAGATCTGGGATGAATCCGAATCTGTCGGCTCTCACTTGCCAGTATGGCGTGATGCGGGGTTGCCGGGATTTGTCGATCCCGTAGGGATAAGTGGCGCATTGGCTGCCTGCCGGAGTGTATGTCACCTCTGTGGTCAGACCGAGACATCGGCGTATCACTGTGTCGAAACGTTTGTTGAGGTCAGTGACAGTGGAGAGAGATCCGGGGGCGAACAGCGGCATAAAGTCATCGAAATAGAATTCGAAATATGGCGTGCGGCCGTATGCGCTTTCCAGGGCAGTGCGTACCACATTCCACCAGCTGCCGTGCGTGCTCACACTGATTTCGTCCCATGTGCGGCCGTATGGCTTGGCAATAGGCACTGTCAGCTCAAGAGGACCGCGTGTGTCGGCAATGACACATCTGTGCACTTCTTTGCGGCGCTTGTCAAACCGCATGCCGGTGTTGACAACCACATGTCCGGCTTCGGCCATCATGGCATAATATGACGCTGCCGGGCAGAACAGCGACGGGAGTATGAGCGGTTTTTCGTCGGTAGGTTTCATCTGATTTTGTGCAAAGTTAACTATTTTCCATGAGTCTTCTCTGAACATAGTGCGAATAAGTGGCGTTGTATATGTACATAGCACCACAGCAAGAATATGATATTCGTCTCTAAGTACTATGACAGATGAAAAATATCCCGCAGACCGGGTTATCCCATAAGGGATTGTAATCTCCGGACCGGATAGGCCGATGCGTTTGAAATCGACGCTTTTGTGGGACAGTGGCAGAGGTCGCGGAATAGATTTTCATGAACACACATTTTTATTTCTTCATTTTCTCTTCCCAAAGCTCAGGAGGTCGAAAAAACAAAGCAAATCAGCTCCGGAATTTTCCGGAGCTGATTTGCTTTGTTTTATACTTATATCGTATATGTATTATTTTACTTCTTCGATGGTAGCGCAACGGTCAAGATAGATCTTGTCGCGGTTGTCGCCCATGCGGTTGCCTTCACCAGATTTGGTGTTCAGGCGTGTCTTGCTTACGCCGGACTTGACGAGCTGGTTAACCACAGCGTTGGCGCGGTTTGTGCGCAGACGGGCGTTGATGGCGTCGGTGCCGGTGAATGTATCGGCCCAGCCGATCACGTCGTAAGAAGCGTTGGGGTTTGCGTTGATTTCAGCAGCTACGGCCTTGAGGACGTTAGCGTCAACACGGTTCAGGCGTGAAGAGCCGACGGGGAAGTAAAAGGTAGCCACGGGAACTGCAGCGGGAGCTTCAACAACCTGAGCGGGGCGGTTGAGACATTCGGTGAGCTTCTTCTGAAGATCGGCGATCTTGGTGTTGGCTTCAGCGAGCTGAGCTTTGTATTCGTCGCAAGTGGGGATTGCGGGGATCACGGGCACGATAGGAGCGTTCCAAGTGCGGGTGTTGAAGAGGTAGGTCAGCGAGAGGAAAGCACTTACATTGCTGTTGATAGAGTTGTAAGTGTTGCCGTCCATGTTGGCGCTGAGAGCGGTGTAGCGGATATCAAGAGCAAGTGCAACCTGCTTGCTTACGTTGAAACTGTTGATGATACCGCCACGGAGACCGAGACTGGTGTCTAAGTCTTTTGTGGTCAGTCCGTCTTTGGAGAAAGTTCCGTTTTCTTCTTTGACACCCTGCTGCATGCCGAAATAAGCACCGCCGCCTACGTATGCGTAGCAGTTGTAGACACGGTTGGGCTTGTAGCCGCACCACCAGTTGGTGAGGTTGAGCATTGCGTCAAACGATACACCGAAGTTGTAGACGTGAGTCTTGTAGTATTTGTTGTCATACATCACGGGACCGTTGCCACCGTTGTAGCACAGGCCGAATGCGTCGCTCAGGTTGCTCAGACCTTTGGTGCCCATATAAGAGAAACCGCCGCGGAATGCCATCACGGGCGAGAACCATTTTCCTACATACAGGCCGGCAGCAGGAGCGAACCGGTCGGACCATTTGCGGGCGATGTCTGTTTTGGAGAACTGGTAGTTCACACCGCCTTCAGCTGTGATGAACCAATTGTCTTTGAAACGATTGAAGAGGTAGCCCTGGGAGGGATCGCTTGTGTAAGTGATCTCGGGGGTCTCTTGGGCGGTGGCCGTAGCTGACATCAGCGCGGCACAAGCCAGAGCTAAAAATGCACTTTTCTTCATAAATAGTTACGTGTTAATGAAGTAAATAAATAGTTTTCTACGTTCTATTGCTTTTTGGCGATAAATTTGCGATGCTAAGTTACGATAAAATCGTGATTTCACCAAAATTTGTAAAAAAAATTGCTAAAATGTGCACGGCTCTTTCATTTAAGATTTCGTCTCATTC
>BLLX01000100.1 GCA_011959405.1 Muribaculaceae bacterium | reverse complement strand
CATTGATTTTCAGAACATTCCTTTTACCAACGGATGGGTGCAGATACAAGGAGAGATCGGGTATGGAAAATATACCGACAACGGCTGGCAGAAATCACATTATTCATACTACAACAGCCATGTGAATCTCGGCGGCTGGTATAATTACAAACGTTGCTTCTTCCGCACCAAGCCCTCAATGCCTTTTTCGGTGACCGTGGGCCTGCAGGCTGCCGCACAGTTTGCAGGAATAACATATTGGTATGACAACAAAGGCAAACTGTATCAGACAGACAACATGTCGTTCAAGCCAATTGATCTGGTCGACATGCTCGTGATACGCCCCGGCGACATGTATTGGAAAGGTAACCATGTGGGAGCATGGGATTTCAATACACGCTATCTGTTCAGCTCCGGACATCAGCTCAAGGCGTATTTCCAGTGGCTTTGGGAAGACGGTTCCGGCATAGGCAAGCTCAACGGATGGGACGGTCTGTGGGGACTTGAATGGAACGCACCGCAACCGGGTCCGGTGAGCAGCGCCGTGGTAGAGGTCATGACGTTCATGAATCAGAGCGGTCCGCTGCACTATGATCCGGAAGACATATCGGGAGCTACAATGAATAACGGCAATGCCGACGGTGCCGACAACTACTATAACAATACATGGTATAACGGATATGCCAACTACGGCATGGGCATCGGATCACCGATGTTTCCCTCTCCCATATACAACCTCGACGGATACACCACAGCATACGTCGACAACCGTTTCTGGGGCGTTTCAGCCGGATTAAACGGACTGATCACAAGCGGTCTCGAATATCGTGTGCTGGGAAGCTACAGACGTTTTTTCGGCACACACTTCGTGCCGCGCAGCAATCCTGTCCACAATGTATCGGCAATGATAGAGGCCGACTGGAGAATCAGGCAGGTGCCCGGTCTGTCGCTGAAGGCACAGGTGGCGTTTGACTCTGGCAACTCTCCTTACGGCAATCAGACAGGCGCACTGGTGGGCATACGTTATTCTGGAATATTCAACTGCAAATCACGCACATATACACCATGCGTACTCTAACAGCCTCAGCAATAATCTGCCTGTGCGCCGTAATGGCCGGATGCACCCACAACAACGGTGACATAGGTCTGTGGTTCGGTCGGTGGCAGCTCACGGAAATATCTGCCGACGGAAATCCGCTGACGGAGTATAGTGGCAATATGTCGTGGGCGTTCCAGCGCGACATAGTAGGCATCACCACCGTGACGGACTATCACTCGGCTCTGGAAACATGGGGACAGTGGAAAAGCGACGACAATACATATCTGTCGCTCAACTTCGACTATACCTGGGATCATCCAGAGAATATCAGTCCGTCGTTCACTCCCCCGGCCATACTGCATTTCCCTGCGAAACATGAAGGAGAGCCATATCCTCCGGTGATGCTCGACATCGTCGAACAGACATCGTCGAAAATGACTCTGACATATCACTCAGCCGCCGACGGCGTGCTCTACACATATAAATTCCGCAAACAATGACCACTGCATTAGTCACAGGAGCCAACGGCTTCATAGGATCCCATCTGACCGAACTTCTGCTGAGTGAGGGCTACAGAGTCCGTGCTCTAAACCAATATAACTCGTTTAACGACTGGGGATGGCTTGAAGGCATCCGGCATCAGAATTTAGAAGTCGTGAGCGGCGATGTGCGGGACCCGGCGTTCTGCCGCGAGATAACGCGCGGATGTGACACCGTGTTTCATCTGGCCGCCCTCATAGCCATTCCTTACAGCTACTCCGCGCCCGACAGCTATGTGGACACCAACGTGAAGGGTACGCTCAACATGTGTCAGGCCGCCAAGGACTGCGGTGTACGCCGCATCATTGTGACCTCCACAAGCGAGGTGTACGGCACGGCGCTGAGTGTACCCATAGCCGAATCACACCCCAAGCAGCCGCAGAGTCCGTATTCGGCGACGAAAATCGGAGCGGACGCCATAGCCCTGAGTTTCTATAATGCTTTTGCGCTGCCTGTCACCGTGGCCCGCCCGTTCAACACATACGGTCCACGACAGAGCGCACGCGCCATCATTCCAACGATAATATCGCAGATAGCATCAGGCATGCGGGAGATAAAGGTGGGCGATCTGTCGCCTACCCGCGATTTTAATTTCGTGCACGATACCTGCCGGGGATTCCTTGCGCTGGCACGTGCCGAGAATGTGGACGGCCGTGAAATCAACATAGCCACCGGAACCGAAGTATCGATGCGTGAAACTCTCGAGATGATCGCCGAACTCATGGGAGCCGACGTGCGCTATGTGGTCGACCCGCAGCGCCTGCGCCCAAAAGGCAGCGAGGTGATGCGCCTGTGCGGCGACAACACCCTTATCACCTCGCTGACACCGTGGCGTCCGGAAGTATCGTTGCGCGAAGGGCTGTCCAGAACCATCGGATGGTTTACCGATCCTGAGAATCTGCGGAGATACAAACCGGAAATCTATAACCAATGAATCCATCGGCGGAAATCGTTATCATAGGCGGCGGCGGGCATGCCCTGTCGGTTATGGAAATGCTTCCGGCCGAGGTCAAAGCGGCGGGATATGTGGACCGTACGCCGGTCGACGGAATGCCGCTGCCATATCTTGGAACGGATGATGATTTCATACGGTCGGTTAAGGAGCATGACGCCAGCAGGAGGCGGAAGATACATGTGGCCGTAGTGAGCGGCACCGGTGCAGACATGGAGATGCGCCGGCGCATCATAGGCCTTTATTCCGGATTTGAAGCGGCAACACTTGTGGCACCGACAGCAATCGTCACGCCCGGATCATCACTGGGCTGCGGATGTGCGGTGATGCACGGAGCAATTGTCAACGGCGCATCTGTGGGCGACTTCTGTATAATAAACACGGGGGCGGTGATCGAGCATGGCGTAACACTCGGACGCAACGTTTTCATCGGCCCGGGAGCAGTGATATGCGGCGGTGTGTCGGTGGGCGATGATGTGTTTATCGGAGCCGGAGCAACAGTGCGCAACTGCGTGGATATAGCCGGCGGCACAACGATCGGCATGGGGGCGACTGTGACATGCAATATCTGCGAGACAGGTGTATATACAGGCACTCCGGCCCGGAAAATGAACCGCAAATAAATAGAAAAAATACTGACGACAACATGGAACGCCATCATCATAATCACGTGATCATAATAGCCGAAGCCGGAGTCAATCACAACGGCTCCGTGGACCGGGCGCTGGAAATGGTGCATGCGGCTGCGGCTGCCGGAGCGGATTATGTGAAATTCCAGACCTTCAAATCTTCAGATCTGGTATCGGCCTGTGCAGAAAAAGCCGAGTATCAGAAGAAAAATTGTCCGGGATGCGGATCCACACAGCTGGAAATGCTCCGCGGACTGGAACTCAGCGCCGATGCCTTCGCCATGCTGAAGAGGGAATGCGATGCAGCCGGGATCGGCTTTCTGTCATCGCCGTTCGATTCAGGAAGCATAAAACTATTGTCGGCTCTCGACATGGATTTATGGAAAATACCATCGGGAGAGATCACAAATATGCCATATCTGCGTGAGGTGGCCGGAATGAGACAGCCTGTGATACTTTCGTCAGGCATGAGCACTCTTGAAGAGGTCAGACAGGCGGTGAAAATACTCTGTGACGGCGGGCTGACAAAGGACCGGATCACCCTGCTCCACTGCAACACCCAATACCCCACCCCGATGCGCGACGTGAACCTGCGTGCAATGGATGCCCTGCGGTCGCTCGGATGCGGCAGCGTAGGCTACAGCGACCATACTCCCGGCATTGAGATTCCGATAGCTGCGGCGGCCCTTGGTGCGACTGTGATCGAAAAGCATTTCACACTCGACGTCAATCTGCCGGGACCTGACCACAAGGCATCACTAATTCCGGCTGAACTCTCCGCCATGGTATCGGCTATACGAAATGTGGAGATGGCTCTGGGAGGATCCGGGAAAAAATCAGTGAGTGATTCCGAGCGGGCCAACATAGCGGTGGCACGCCGCAGCATAGTGGCCGCACGCCATATAGCCAAAGGCGAATTGCTTACAGCAGACAATCTCGCTGTAAAACGACCCGGCACAGGTGTCTCGCCAATGCTCTGGGATGAGGTGACGGGAACCCGTGCCGTGCGCGACTTTTCGGCCGACGAGCTGATCGAGTTATAACATCAGCCGGTATATATCGGCGGTTTCCTTGGCTGTAAGTTTCATATATCCGCCTATCACAGGGCCTTTGTTTTCATGCAGTTTCCTGACCATCAGATCAATGTCGGGATTCTGGATTCCCAGATCTGCAAATGTCAGCGGCATGCCGATCGACGCAAGGAATCGGCGCAACGCTGCAATTCCGTCCATTGCGGTGTCCTGTCCCCACACGCGGCGTGCATATTGTTCGATTTTAAAGGGATTGTGGCTGGCCATAAACGTCATCCACGCCGGAAACACCACTGCCAGCCCGGCCCCGTGGGCCACGCCGTAAAGAGCCGAAATCTCATGCTCCATGGCATGTGACGTCCAGTCCTCCACCCTTCCGGTGCCGCAGATGCCATTATGGGCCACTGTTCCGCTCCACATGATATTTGCCATGGCATCGTAGCCTGTCGGATCCGCAATGGCTTTCGGCGCTTCTTCGATAATGGCTTTCAGTGTGCCCTCGCAAAGTCTGTCGGTCACTTCTACCCCGCCGGTAGTGGAGAAATACCGTTCCATGATATGGGCCATCATATCAGTGACGCCACACGCTATCTGATAGGCCGGCAAAGTAAACGTAAGTTCAGGATTGAGTATGGCAAAGCGCGGCCGCAGCACAGTGGTGCGCAATGAAATCTTGTGCATGCCGTCCAACTTAGTTATCACCGAATTGCCAGAGCCCTCGCTGCCTGCCGCGGCAATGGTCAGCACCACACCTACGGGCAGAGCTTCCGTCATAACGGCCCGGCCGGCCCAGAAGTCCCAGAAATCGCCATGATACAATACACCTCCGGCTATTGCCTTGGCTGTGTCGATCACAGAACCGCCGCCCACGGCCAGCACTCCGTCGACATGCTCCCTGCGACACATCTCTATGCCTTCATAAACGCGGTCGTCGGTAGGATTCGGCCTGATCCCGCCAAGAGTATGGTATGTCACACCGGCAGCATCGAGCGACGCCTTGACTCGGTCGAGCAGGCCGCTGCGGACCACGGAACCACCTCCATAAACCAACAGCACCCGTTCACATCCCATGGCACGGGTCTGTTGCCCCGTGCGTTCTTCCATATTTCGCCCAAACAGATAGTTCGTCGGCGTGCAAAATTCAAAATTTTCCATAACAGAAACAAACTTACAAAAAATCTCTGGAATAACCGAGAAAAGAGGTTGAAATGTCACTGAAATGACTATCATTAAAGCATTTACAGTGCCAAATGACGCCAACCGTAAAAAGCGGGAAACGCAAAGGAAAGCAGTTCTATGAAGCAGGAAGGTTTTCAAATCGTTACCCGAAATGAGATGCATTTTTAACGCTCTCTTCATTGATTGCTCCGTTCTGCTCCGATTTGCTTATCAATGTCTAACTCGTTGAGTAATAACCTTGCAAACAAAAA
>BLLX01000099.1 GCA_011959405.1 Muribaculaceae bacterium | reverse complement strand
GGGTGTGAACGCCCAGAAACGGTGTGTGGCTATCCATCATCTCGATACGCCGTGGCGACCGTCCGACTTGCAACAGCGTGACGGACGCGGAGTTAGGGCAGGTAATGAGATTGCCAAACATTTCGCCGGGAACAACGTGGATGTAATCATCTACGCGGTGGAGAAGTCACTGGACAGCTACAAGTTCAACCTCCTGCACTGCAAGCAGACTTTCATAAGCCAGCTCAAAAGCGGTGCGATGGGTGCGCGTACCATCGACGAGGGGGCAATGGACGAAAAATCGGGCATGAATTTCTCGGAATACATGGCGTTGCTCTCCGGCAATACCGACCTGTTGGACAAGGCGAAACTGGAAAAGCGGATCGCATCGCTCGAAGGGGAACGCAAGTCGTTCAACAAGGGCAAGCGTGATTCGGAGTTCAAGCTGGAGTCAAAGACCGGCGAGTTGCGCAACAACACGGCTTTCATAGATGCCATGACGGAGGACTGGAACCGCTTCCTGTCGGTGGTGCAGACCGACAAGGAGGGCAACCGCCTTAATATAATAAAGGTGGACGGAGTGGATTCCGCCGATGAGAAGGTCATCGGAAAGCGTTTGCAGGAGATAGCCAAGAATGCCACGACCGGAGGGTTGTACACGCAGGTCGGTGAACTTTACGGTTTTCCGATAAAGGTGGTGAGCGAAAGGATACTCAAAGAGGGATTGGAGTTCACCGACAACCGCTTCGTGGTCGAGGGGAACTACAAGTACACCTACAACAACGGGCATCTGGCGATGGCTGACCCGTTGGCCGCCGCCCGCAACTTCCTCAACGCGATGGAGAGGATACCCTCCATCATCGACCAGTACAAGGCGAAGAACGAGGTGCTGGAGATGGAGATACCGCAGTTACAGGAGATAGCGGGTAAGGTGTGGAAGAAGGAGGACGAGCTGAAGCAGTTGAAGTCCGAACTTGCCGCCCTTGACCGAAAAATTCAGCTGGAGCTTGCGCCACCCACGCCCGAAGTCGCAGAAAAGGAGAATGAAGGGCAACAGCTCAAGCCGGAAGCGGAAGATGTGAGGAACAGGCAGGCGCAATATCCCGAAAATGCACCGCCGCAGATACGCAGTCCGGCGGATAGTATCGTTGCCAACCATGTCATAATCGGGCGTCCGGGACTGTATGCCAAGGAGGAAACCCGGTCCAAAGGATTGAAAATATAACCTAAGGAATTTTATCTGAAGTATTAATAAGGGCTATCCCAAAAGGTCTAAAAGTAAATTTTATCCTTTCTGCAAGTATCTATAGGATGGCAACTGCATTTTTTTCTTTTTGGGCAGCCCTTATTAAAATTTATTCTTATTTTAGGTTATATACATTCATGTCCATTTATGTAAAAAATTCCTGCTGACCTTGTTTATGTCTTGTCAGTCACCATTTGCAAAACCATATTTGACCCTCAAAGAGGCTGAATTTGATAAGTAACTTGCTACATACTCATAATAAGGAGCTAAATAGAACACGAATGGGAAATACACAAATGCTAAACTAAAGAAGATATTGGCCAAAATAAACGCTATACCGAGAGAGAAACTTGATTTTTCAACTTCCTAAAACGGTGTTGTTCAAACATTTCTACTTATTTGTACTTGCCAGTTGAACCTACGCTTCCCTAATAAAATGTCTATGGTAAAAAGTTAAAAAATCCTCCCACTTTTGTTAGATATATTTTTTTGTGTAATTTTGTAATCGTTATGCGGCAGTAATAATATACATATTAATACGAGTTAGTAATCCTGTAGTTCTCATATGCTACGAGGAGGTATTAAAAGGTGCGTTTCGACAATGCATCTACTGTAGTATATTATTGCTTAATCCAAATGAATATTATAAATTTAGGAATTCTTGCTCACATTGATGCAGGAAAAACTTCCGTAACCGAGAATCTGCTGTTTGCCAGTGGAGCAACGGAAAAGTGCGGCCGTGTGGATAATGGTGACACCATAACGGACTCTATGGATATAGAGAAACGTAGAGGAATTACTGTCCGGGCTTCTACGACATCTATTATCTGGAATGGAGTGAAATGCAATATCATTGACACTCCGGGACACATGGATTTTATTGCGGAAGTGGAGCGGACATTCAAAATGCTTGATGGAGCAGTCCTCATCTTATCCGCAAAGGAAGGCATACAAGCGCAGACAAAGTTGCTGTTCAGTACTTTACAAAAGCTGCAAATCCCGACAATTATATTTATCAATAAGATTGACCGTGCCGGTGTGAATTTGGAGCGTTTGTATATGGATATAAAAACAAATCTGTCGCAAGATGTCCTGTTTATGCAAACTGTTGTCGATGGATCGGTTTATCCGGTTTGCTCCCAAACATATATAAAGGAAGAATACAAAGAATTTGTATGCAACCATGACGACGATATATTAGAACGATATTTGGCGGATAGCGAAATTTCACCGGCTGATTATTGGAATACGATAATCGCTCTTGTGGCAAAAGCCAAAGTCTATCCGGTGCTACATGGATCAGCAATGTTCAATATCGGTATCAATGAGTTGTTGGACGCCATTTCTTCTTTTATACTTCCTCCGGCATCAGTCTCAAACAGACTTTCAGCTTATCTCTATAAGATAGAGCATGACCCCAAAGGGCATAAAAGAAGTTTTCTTAAAATAATTGACGGAAGTCTGAGACTTCGAGACGTTGTAAGAATCAACGATTCGGAAAAATTCATCAAGATTAAAAATCTAAAGACTATTTATCAGGGCAGAGAGATAAATGTTGATGAAGTGGGTGCCAATGATATCGCGATTGTAGAAGATATAGAAGATTTTCGAATCGGAGATTATTTAGGTGCTAAACCTTGTTTGATTCAAGGATTATCTCATCAGCATCCCGCTCTCAAATCCTCCGTCCGGCCAAATAAGCCCGAAGAGAGAAGCAAGGTGATATCCGCTCTGAATACATTGTGGATTGAAGACCCGTCTTTGTCCTTTTCCATAAACTCATATAGTGATGAATTGGAAATCTCGTTATATGGTTTGACCCAAAAGGAAATCATACAGACATTGCTGGAAGAACGATTTTCCGTAAAGGTCCATTTTGATGAGATCAAGACTATCTACAAAGAACGACCTATAAAAAAGGTCAATAAGATTATTCAGATCGAAGTACCACCCAACCCTTACTGGGCCACAATAGGGCTGACTCTTGAACCCTTACCGTTAGGGGCAGGGTTGCAAATCGAAAGTGACATCTCCTATGGTTATCTGAACCATTCTTTTCAAAATGCCGTTTTTGAAGGGATTCGTATGTCTTGCCAATCTGGTTTACATGGATGGGAAGTGACAGATCTGAAAGTAACTTTTACTCAAGCCGAGTATTATAGCCCGGTAAGTACACCTGCTGATTTCAGACAGCTGACCCCTTATGTCTTCAGGCTGGCTTTGCAACAGTCAGGTGTGGACATTCTCGAACCGATGCTCTGTTTTGAGTTGCAGATACCCCAAGTAGCGAGTTCCAAAGCTATTACAGATTTGCAAAAACTGATGTCTGAGATTGAAGACATCAGTTGTAATAATGAGTGGTGTCATATTAAAGGGAAAGTTCCATTAAATACAAGTAAAGACTATGCCTCAGAAGTAAGTTCGTACACTAAGGGCTTAGGCATTTTTATGGTTAAGCCATGTGGGTATCAAATAACAAAAGACGGTTATTCTGATAATATCCGCATGAACGAAAAAGATAAACTTTTATTCATGTTCCAAAAATCAATGTCATTAAAATAATGGAGCGGTCAGGAAATTTCTATAAGGCAATACGGTTGGGATATATACTTATCTCCATTCTTATCGGATGTATGGCATATAATAGCCTCTATGAATGGCAGGAGATAGAAGCATTAGAACTTGGCAATAAAAAAATAGACGAGCTCCGAAAAGAAATAAACAATATCAATATTCAAATGATAAAATTTTCTCTATTGGGTGAAACAATACTGGAATGGAACGATAAAGATATCGAGCATTACCATGCACGGCGTATGGCAATGGACAGTATGCTCTGCCGTTTCAAGGCCACCTATCCAGCAGAGCGCATCGATAGTGTGCGCAGTCTTTTAGAGGATAAGGAACGACAGATGTTCCAGATAGTCCGGTTAATGGATGAACAACAATCTATTAACAAGAAGATAGCCAATCAAATTCCGGTTATTGTACAGAAAAGTGTGCAGGAACAGTCCAAAAAGCCAAAACGAAAAGGTTTCTTAGGCATATTCGGCAAAAAAAAGGAAGTAACTCCAGCAGTATCAACCACTATCCTTCATTCGGTCAATAGAAACGTAATCAGCGAACAGAAAGTGCAGGATCGCCAATTGTCGGAACAAGCCGACAGCCTTGCAGCTCGTAATGCAGAACTTAACAGACAACTGCAAGAATTGATTTGCCAAATAGAAGAAAAGGTACAAACCGAACTGCAAAGCCGGGAAAACGAAATAGTTGCCATGCGTGAAAAGTCATTTATGCAAGTAGGCGGTTTAATGGGATTCGTTCTTCTATTGTTGTTAATTTCCTACATCATCATACATCGTGATGCAAAAAGCATTAAACAATACAAGCACAAGACAACTGATTTGATAAGGCAACTGGAACAATCCGTACAACGGAACGAGGCACTGATAACGTCAAGGAAGAAGGCGGTACATACTATCACCCATGAACTGCGCACACCGCTGACAGCAATAACAGGCTATGCCGGACTGATACGGAAAGAACAGTGTGAGGATAAGTCCGGGCAGTATATCCAAAACATACTGCAATCCTCCGACCGTATGCGGGATATGCTTAACACTTTGCTTGACTTCTTCCGCCTGGACAACGGCAAGGAACAGCCCCGTCTGTCACCCTGCCGGATTTCAGCAATCACGCACACACTTGAAACGGAGTTCATGCCTGTTGCCGTGAACAAAGGGCTGTCCTTGTCCGTGAAGACTGGACACGATGCCATTGTATTGACCGACAAAGAGCGAATAATACAAATCGGGAATAACCTGCTGTCAAACGCTGTCAAGTTCACAGAAGAAGGCGGTGTTTCTTTGATTACTGAATATGATAATGGAGTTCTGACACTGGTCGTTGAAGATACAGGTACAGGCATGACAGAAGAGGAACAGAAACAAGCGTTCGGTGCGTTTGAACGTCTATCAAATGCCGCCGCAAAGGAGGGTTTCGGGCTTGGGCTTGCCATAATGCGTAATATTGTGTCGATGCTTGGCGGAACAATCCGTTTAGACAGCAAGAAAGGGAAAGGCAGTCGTTTCACAGTTGAAATTTCTATGCAGGAAGCTGAAGAACAGCTTGGATATACAAGCAATACACCTGTTTATCATAACAATAAATTCCATGATGTTGTCGCCATTGACAATGATGAGGTATTACTTCTGATGCTGAAAGAGATGTATTCCCAAGAAGGAATACACTGCGACACTTGCACCGATGCTGCGGCACTGATGGAAATGATACGCCAGAAAGAATACAGCCTGTTGCTGACAGACTTGAATATGCCCGATATAAACGGTTTCGAATTGCTGGAACTGTTGCGTTCGTCCAACGTGGGCAATTCACCAACAATCCCGGTGGTTGTGGCAACCGCTTCGGGCAGTTGTAACAAAGGGGAACTATTGGCAAAAGGCTTTGCCGGATGCCTGTTCAAACCGTTCTCCATATCGGAACTGATGGAGGTTTCAGGCAAATGCGCCATGAA
>BLLX01000098.1 GCA_011959405.1 Muribaculaceae bacterium | reverse complement strand
GGGTCCCTTTTCAAATGTTAGATGCACCCGCGTTGTCCGTGAACAGGTTGTTGGGCAGGCGTATCGCGGATACCAGATTGGCCTGACTGAACAGCTCGTTACGCACGGAGGTCTTGGTGCTATTCAATACCCCTTGCGAGGTGATGAACGCCACGATACCGCCGTCACGCACGGCATCCAGTCCTTTGAGAAAGAAATAGTTGTGGATGGTTTTCTGGGCGGAGCGTCTGCCGAAAGAGTCGCTCCGCTGAAACTCCGCGTCGAACACGGCAATGTCACCGAACGGAATGTTGGACACCGCCAAGTCGAAATAATTGTTGAACGGTCTTTCGATTTTCTCAAAACCGCAGGTGCGCATTTTCTGGTCGGGATAGAGATGCCTCAAGATTGTACCCGTGAGCAGATCCTTCTCGAAAGCCATCACATCCGCATTGGGGCTGTGCCGCAGCATGGAATCCACGAACACGCCGACACCTGCCGACGGTTCGAGCATACGGGCGGGGCGGACGCTGTAATCTGCCAGCACGTCCGCGATGGTGTCGGTTATCTCTTTGGGGGTGTAGAAAGCGGTCAGCACGGACGCTTTCAGCGAATCCACAAACCGCTTGTACTCTGTTTCGTCCTTGCTGTTCTCACGGATAAGCCTGTGCAGCTCCACCGTCGGGGCGAACAGTTCGAGGTCGGATTTCGCCCACCGGACGGCATCCGTCAGTTCCTTTGCAGGGTTGAGGATACATTTCAGACCGCCGAAACCGCAGTACCTTTGAAGTATGGCACGCTCTTCGGTTGTCGCTGTCCTATTTTCCCTGTCAAGGATGAATGCCGTCCGTATCGCCTCGATGTTGTCCCGCAGTTTCTGTTTGCGGTTAAACGCCATATTCGTCTAAGTAAAGGACGGTTGCTCCCGTCAGCTCCGTGTAGAGCAGGTCGTAATCGGAAGACAGGGCGAAATTGTCATCCGAGAGGTCATAGACGGAGAACACGTTGCCGACAAGCGGCAGCAGTTTCAGGACAAAGGCTTCACGCTTCTCTTCCGGCACTTCATCGGCAAACTCGTTTTCCACGACTTCGCGGAGGATGGCGTAACGGGAATAATGCAGCCCGCGCAGCAGCGTGTCCATCGCCAGTTCCTGCGCACCATCGGCGGGATAGCCTTCAAGCCGTGCCCTCTCATACGTTTCGGCGGCACGGTCGGCCCGTTCCCGTATGAAAGCGGTGTCGTCAGCCTGTTCAAACTTGTTCGTGCGGAGATAGTCCAGCAGGTACAGACCGTAATAGGAAAAGTCGGTCTGACCCTCGTTTTTCTTCTTGTTGTTCATTACTTTGGATTTAGCGGATTGATAATTAACGGGATAATCGGTTGGAAAAAGGAAGAAAAAGGCACTCGGTATCCCTCCGAGTGCCACCACTAAATCCAAAGTATGAGTGTAATCCGGTATCGAAGAACAATTCATTACTCTGAACAAGTGGCAAAGTTAATACTATTTCTTCCGTCCTGAAAATTTCTTGTCCTTTTTAGCCTCCGGGAACACAAAAGTCGTGTTATATTCCCCGTCAAAGGCGACAACAGCATCGAAACTCTTGCCCTGTTTGCTCTTGAACCCTTTGAGCAGCTTGGTATGCCCTTCGGTGAGCAGGTCTTTGATTTCATCGTCGGACAGGGTGCGTCCCGCTTTCAGCCGGAACACGGGCAGTCCGCACTCCGTGTTGTCGCAGCGTACCACCTTGCCGTAGAACCGCATCCTGCCCGTGCCACACTTGGGACACGCGCAGCCGGAGTCACGGCTGCCGAAGAGCTTGTCGCACGAGATCAGTTCGGAGGTTATCTCACGTGTGTACGCCTCTATCTCCTTGCGGAAGGTGTCGTCGGACAGTTCCCCGCGCTCGATACGCGCCAGCTCCTTTTCCCATTTCAGTTTATAAATATCTCCGCAACAGTTCTCAATATATTGGAGAGATTCCTTTCTTGCCTGCCTTTCCAATTCATAAAGCCTGTCCAGTTCTTCTTTTTCCTTCTCATATTCAGCCTTGCAGCGTTCATACTCCTTTTCGGCTTGCTTTTCTTCTGCTGCCGTATGTACCCTGTAGCCAATGGAATCATACCTGTTGTATGCTTCATTCAAAGGCTTGCTTAATTTTTGTGTAACCTCCAATTGTGCCTTTATATCAGCGTCATATCTGTCGGCAAAGTTGTAGCACACACGAGAAATTATCTCATCATCAAACAATGGATGTTTTTCATAAATGAGTATGTTTTTCTCTATCTCGGTTCTCAGGCTGTTGAGAATCAGAGTATATTTTTCTTTCTGTTTGTCAAGCACCAGTTCAAGGATGGCGGCTTCAAAAGCTTTTGTGTCATTGTATTGCTTATAGAAGTCCGTGATGAATTTCTGCTTGTCAAAAGAGAAAGTATGGCTGACTATAAAGTCGCTGTATATCCGGTTGAGTTCGCCGTATTGGGGAATCATAATCTGTATTTCTCCTGCCATATACGCTTGGTTTATGGATTCTTATCTTTATCAAGAAGGGAAGTCAGTTCCTCTTCCACTTCTTCTATACTTGGCAGAGCCGATTTTAAGTTTTCAGGTATAGCCTTGCTCAACTGGTAATCGCTGATGCCTATCGGCTGGTCGTAGCCTGTCAATGCGTATTGCGCTACAACTTCATCTTTCCCCTTGCACAGCAACAATCCGATAGTCTTGTTGTCATTCTCTCCCCTTAATTTGTCATCCACTACATTGATGTAGAAGTTCAGTTGTCCTGCATACTCCGGTTTGAATGGGGTAGCCTTTAATTCTACTACAATGTATGCGTGTAAGGGGATGGAATACAGAATCAAGTCTGCATAGAAATCGCTGTTACCAATTTGAAAGTGTTTTTGTCGGGCAACAAAGGCAAAGCCATTCCCCATTTCCAGCAAGTAACGGGTGACGTGCTTAACCAGTTGTTCTTCTATGTCCCTTTCGTCTGCCTTTTCCTTAGTTCCAGCCAAGTCAAAGATGTATGGGTCTTTCAGAAGGTAATTGGCAAGGTCGCTTTGCGGTGCAGGAAGCGTGGCTGTGAAATTATTAACCTTGTTGTTGCTGATTTGTCTGCTATATAAGTTGGTCTCAATTTGTATTTTAAGAACATTGCTGCTCCAGCCCATTTCCACGGACTGTTTCATGTACCAATAGCTTACGCCCAATGGAAGCGAACTGTTAAGCATAATCACATGGCTTGCCCAATTGGTTCTTGCAACAGGTGATGCCATAAATACGTTTTCTATATCCTTAATTTCCATACGGTAAATGTCGGATACGGTTTTGGCAACATTATGAATTTGTGCAAGAGGTTCTTGCGTGATTATAATTTCTTTGTTATCAACGGATTGAATTTGCGCAAGAGGCTCTTGCGTAAATTGCGAATCATTTAAGTAGTGTACTTCATCTTCAATTTTCTTCACGCTTGGAGCTATCAGCTTTGCATCCGTATCAATGAAATTCTGCAATGCTCTCAATGGATATGTTCTTGCAAACTGACACATATAGGTAAGGTTGCGTTCCGAATAACCTTTCTTTTCGGGATAATTGAATCGGATAGCCTTTGCCAATTGTTTGATGGTTTTGCTTCCCCATCCGTGCAGTTGCTGATGATAGAGAATATAGTTGCCCATTTTCCAGTAATGGAACAACATTTGCGCATTGGCAGCGGTAATCAGCCTTACTTGCGCCTGTTGTATTTCCGAACCGACAGCATTTATAAATGCATCAAAATTCGTCTTTTCTATGTTATGTCCGTTGTTGCTCATCTTATGATATTTTCAGAATACAAATATACTTCAATGGTGGTAATCTATGAAACTAATTGATACTTTTATAGTTGATTAAACTTGTTCATGGCGTTTGCCCTGATGTCATCCGCTATGTCAATATAGGGTTTCATTGCTTTATAGTCGCTGTGCCCTGTCCATTTCATAACCACCGGTGCCGGAATTCCGAGTGCCAACGCATTACAGATGAAAGTCTTTCTTCCTGCATGGGTACTTAACAATGCGTATTTGGGTGTGACTTCATCTATGCGCTCATTTCCCTTGTAGTAGGTTTCCCGTACAGGCTCGTTGATTTCCGCCAGTTCACCCAGTTCTTTCAGATAATCGTTCATCTTCTGATTGCTGATGACGGGCAATGCCATGTGGTTCTCGAAATGAACATCCTTGTATTTTTCAAGAATGGCTTTGCTGTGGTCGTTCAGTTCGATTATCAGGCTATCCGCAGTCTTGACTGTGGTGACTTCAATGTGGTCGAGCTTAATATCACTTCTTTTCAAGTTACGGACATCCGAATATCGTAAGCTCGTGAAGCAGCAGAACAGAAAGACATCCCTGACACGTTCCAAATACTGCTTGTCATGCGGTATTTGATAATCTTTCAGCTTGTTCAGTTCATCCCATGTCAGGAATATTACCTTTTTAGGGGTTGTTTTCAATTTGGGCTTGAATGCGTCGTATGCAATGTTCTGATGATGCCCTTTTTTGAAGCTCCAACGCAGGAACCATTTGAGAAATCCCATTTGTTTACCGATGGTGCTGTTTCTCATGTCCTTTTTGTCACGCAAGAAATTGACATACTCATTTAGCCCGAATTCGTTGAAGTATTCAAAGGTTACATCCTCCTTGAACTCTTTGATGTGATTTCTTACCGCTGCAAATTTCTCATAGGTGGATGCCGTCCAATTATTCTGGTTGCCACACTCTTTTACAAACTCATCGAACACTTCCCAAAAACTAATCTGCACTTCTTCCTGTTGTTCTCCACTGCTGTCTTTCATCCGCAGATTGAACGCATCCTTTAGCTGCTGGGTGGTAGGTATGGTTTCCTGTACCTCAAACTCCTTGAACACGTTTTGCATTTCGGCATAGTATTTCAGCAAGTCTGCATTGATTTCGGATGCGCTTTGTTTCAGCTTGTTGGTGCATCCGTTCTTTACCCGTTGTTTGTCGGCATCCCATTTGGCTACGTCAATCCGGTAGCCTGTTGTAAACTCGATGCGTTGGCTTGCGTATATGACACGCATACGGATAGGCACGTTCTCTACGATTGGCACACCGTTCTTCTTCCGGCTCTCCAATGCAAAAATGATGTTACGTTTGATATTCATAATTGGGTGCGTTTGAAATTCTACACCCAAATATACACCCAAAAATTGAAATAGCAAAAGGCATTTAGAAAGATTTAGATTTACTCTTCATTGTAGATAATATATGATTATCAGCGATTTGCAATTTTATGATATTTTCTGAAAGCGTAGGTTCTGGAGCCTGACACTCTGCCCGTCGGTAATCGACTGGTCAGTGGCGACACAGGCTGAAATGGTGTTCTTGAAATTCGTGCGCTTGGTGCCGACGGCGGTAGAGAAAGAGCGAGTGTTATCGGTCGAGGCACTGAGAGAAGACACTACATTGCGGTTTACCTGATTGACAGGCATGACCTTACGGTCTTTCTCCGGTTTATCGACAATCACAGCCTGTTGACCACCATTGCCCGTGCCGAGATACTGCGCCGCCAGTTTGTATGACTGCTCCATCAGTTCCATCTCATTGGGCTGCTGACTCTGTTGCTGTACCATAGCGTTCCGCGCCTCCAGCTCGTCAATCCGTGCCTGCAACTCCGCCACCTGAGATGACTGGCTGTAATCAGGAACATAAAAATCCTGTAGCGACGCCTGTGCCTCCTGATAAGCTTGTGCGGAAGTTTCAATTGGATCCGGCTCGGCTGACGTTGCGGGTGTAGAAATGGTATCCACTGTTTCAGCATAAGAAACAGCCACACTGTCGCGTCTCGCTTTTTCATCAAGAATTGCCTGTTCTTCAATCGCTTTAAGTTTGTTGCCTTCAATCTCCTGATTGTCGCCGTCGGGCAGTTCCATATTCGCCTTGCTGGTATCGGTTTCTTCTTTTGAAAAAGAGCCGCCGAAGATAAGCCAAAGCGCAACCAAAAAGGACAGGAACATCGCAGGGAAAACTATGGCATATTTTTTCAGGTTCT
>BLLX01000097.1 GCA_011959405.1 Muribaculaceae bacterium | reverse complement strand
TTTCAAATGTTAGATACATAAGAGCGTTACCACGACACAGATATACGCCCAGGTGACTGACCGCAAGGTTGATGAGGACATGAAGCGTCTGCGTATGCAGGCATCAAGTGCTGAAATTACCCTTATTGACGAAAGCATGGATAAGGAAATGGCAAAGAGAAGGAAATATAAATTCAGGAACAAGACGGGAAACGGCCTGTGATTGCAGACCGTTCCCGCCTATGCCTGATAGCAGCGCATATTGCGGAACTCAGCGGCTCTTAGAGCCACTTCTGTTCCTCCACGCATTTACGGTGCGCCTTTTCAAGAAGGCTCTGTATCTCGGATTCCCGGTACAGGGCCTTTCCCTGTACAATGTAGTAAGGGATAAGACGAGCGGTGCGGTATTCCTGCAAGGTGCGCCGGCTCACTTTCAGCAGGCGCGACAGCTCCTCGTCAGTGAGGAACCTGTCCCCCTTGAACATGGGGCGTGCGACCGATTCAACTTGTCCGAGCGCCTGCCCGATGTTTCCGAGGCGGCGCAACAGGTCCGCCACACGCGGATCCTGCCTGTCGATAAAATAATGGCTCATAGCTGTGATGTGTTTGGGTGATACGACGACTGTAATAGTCTCTCTACATCCTCCGGACGGTAGAAGAGCTTGTTCCTGATACGGCTGAATGGCAGGATGCCTTTGTCGCGGTAGGTCTGCAAGGTGCGCTTTGAGATTCCGAGGATGTTGCACACGTCCTCGTTGTCGAGCCATTTCTTAAGGCCGATGTCCTCATTCTTCCGGCTCAGCAGTTCGGATTTTTCCTCGATTTCCCTGATTCTGGAGAACAGGGCATCGAAGGTTCTGATGTCCATGCTTATTATTTCCATGATGTTACGGTTTTTAGATTTTACGATATGTTTCAGTGGCTCACGGCGGCGGGTAGCGACTTCCCTTTCATCTGTAGGAATTCCTGTATCTCGGATGCCTTGTAGTAGGTACGCCCGTCTATCATGTAATAGCGGATAAGCTTCTTCTGTCGGTATCTCGCAAGGGTGCGCTTGGTGACGCCGAGCAACCGGCACAGGTCGTAGTTGTCGAGCAGCGTGTCGCCGTCCAGACAATCCTTGAGCTTGTTCATCCGCTCGAATGCCCGCTCCATCTTGTCAAAGCGTTCCATGAGCGAGGCAAACATCTTATGCACTGTTTCATTATATAGCATAGCTGATTTTTTTGATGTAAATGAATTGGTTTGTTTTACACCGTGTTGCGCAATCGGTTATACTACATATATTGGCTAATGCCGTGCCACCGGCACCAAAAGGCACGACAAGACACCGATATTCATCAGAATATCAGTGTGATAAAAATATACAAGCGTAATATGATGGAAATCATAGGTCTTGCAAAATGCAAGACTTTTCGGCGGTATGCAATAGTCTATTGCGAGATTATCACGCTTTGCGCCGGTAGATGTTTCGGCATATACCGTTTCTGAACCGGGTGGATTTACTTAATACCCACCCCGACGGTGTGCCGTTTTGAAAGATGCGGGTTCCTGTTCCTGCAATCTCAGGCAAAATATGGATTACCAGTTCGTCTATTATATTGTAACGGAAGAGCCGTGTCATAAGTTCCATACCGTCCAAATCCGACACTTCGGCGGTGTATATGCAGGATTTGTCGGTGCTGCCTTTGTCACACACAAGATCAAGGACCGGGTAATCCGCTTCAAGTGTGTATGTGCCTATGTCATGCCAAAAACGGACGCCTTTGGCATCGGTCATAAGCCAACGCATCCGGGGATTGTCGGCATCCGGGAGGAAACCGTCGATAGTCATTGCCGTTATGATGCGTACCGTTGCCATGTCGTTTCATTTCTCTATTATACAGCAAAAGAAAAAAGCGCGATGTCCACGCACTCAGACAGCGGTTCTGGCAAAACCGTAAGGAGAATACGCAACACCACGCTATGCGATACGCACAGCATAAGCATTACGCAATGATTCTCCTTAAACATCAACTGCCAGATTTCTGTCTGAGACTCTTGCGAACTTATGTATGTAAAGGCGGACATATCGGAATACGCCTGCCTGTATTTTCTATTTCACGCCCCAAAGTTACAAAAAAGTAGCGAGAAGGGCTGTATGCCAAGGCATAAATGTTACTTTATACCGTACTTATTCATCTTACGGTATAATGTCGTAGGATTTATGTTGAGCATTCTCGCCGCCTTGGTCTTGTTGCCGTTGCAGGATTCCAAGGTGCGGATGATAAGCTGCTTTTCAGCATCGTCATCTTTGATTGGGCGCAAATCAGGAACGATTTTTGCGACATTATCATTTGATGTTTTGCGGATATTCAAGTCCGAGACTGCGATAACGGTTGTCTTTGAAATCAGCACTGCCCTGCGCACCCGGTTCTGAAGCTCGCGGATATTGCCGCTCCATGAGTGTGCCAGCATAAGCCGCTCGGCATCCGGGCTGAATCCGGAGGTCTCCTTGTGAAGCTCATCCGAAAACTTCTTGCGGAAGAATTCTGCCAGCGGGAGGATGTCTTCGGGACATTCCGCAAGGGATGGCTGGTGTATCTCGAACTCGCAGAGGCGGTGATACAGGTCCTCACGGAAACGCCCATCGGCGATGGATTTCTCCATATCCTCGTTGGTTGCCGCCACTATGCGCACATCGGCACGGCGTTCCGTGTTTTCACCGACAGGCATATAGACATTCTCCTGCAATACCCTCAATAATGATGACTGTGTGTGATAAGGCAACGTGCCGATTTCGTCAAGGAACAGCGTGCCGCCTTTCGCCGCGTCAAAATATCCTTTTCTGTCGGAATCCGCACCCGTGAAAGCGCCTTTGACATGACCGAAGAACATGGAGGCTGTAAGTTCCGGTGGGATGGCACCGCAGTTCACCGCGACAAACGGCTCGTCTTTTCTTGGGCTGTTGAAATGAATGGTACGGGCTATGGACTCCTTGCCGGTTCCGTTGGCACCGAGAATCAGGACCGATATATCGGCGGGGGCCACAAGCTCCGCCAGATGCAACGCCTCACGCGCCTTCGCGCTGTCACGCTTGAAAAGCCGTTCAAGCGAATGCTGTATGGTCACGGCCGGATGTACCAGTTCCTTCACAACTTCGAACAGTCGCTCCCTATGTACCGGCTTGGGAAGATAGTCCTGCGCGCCCATCTTTATGGCTTTGACGGCATCGGGATATGAGGCGTATTCCGTCATGATTACGACCGGAATTCCGGGTTTCTCTTTCTTCAGCCATGCAAGTAATGACAGGCCATCCCCTTCGGGCAGGCGTACATCAGAGAGTATCAGGTCAAAATCCACTTTGCGTATATGCCTGCGTGCCACGACGGCATCTATTGCTGTCGTGACTTCATACCCCTCGCGTGCGAGCCAGTCCTTCTGCATCTGGGAGAGGGTCACGTTGTCCTCAACTATCAGTATTCTGCTCTTCATCCCTTATCGTCTTCAGTTCTTCGTTTATATTCTCAATCAGATTCTCCATTGCCGTAATCACACCGGCGGCGGTTTTCTTGATGTCCGCAGGTGTAGAATTCCTGTCCCACAGAGATTTCCTCAACGGTTGCAGGCAGCTTTCAATACCGAGCATTTCCCATACGGGCTTAATCCTGTGTAGTATGGCCGAAACGCCATTCCTGTCGTCATGCCCAATATTCTTTTTCAGGACAGCTATCTCTGTGGAAGTCGATTCCGAAAGTCCCTTCAATATCTTTGCCGGCTCGGTCACGTTTTCAACGAGCGGTGAAAAGTCAATCCGTACATCATCCGGGACCATAGGTTTCTCCATTACCATTGATATCCGTTCAAGCAGTTCCTGCATCGAGAATGGCTTGAAGATGCATCCGGAGAATCCGCGTTTTAACAGAGGTTTGCTATCGTCATCGTCCCTGGCGGTCATTGCCACTATGGGGATTGTCCTTGAATTGCCGATATTTGACTTGCGCAACAGTTCGATCAATGCGAACCCGTTGGTGCCTGGCATATTTATGTCCGTAAGTATTAAGTCGAAATCTCGTTTACGCATCGCCTTTACCACATCCGAGGCTGTGGCACATACGGCACAAGAGACCGCGTTGCGCTCAAGCATCTCGCTTACGATATCACGCTGTAGCGGGTCGTCATCGATTACTATCACGTTATGCGGCAGGCGCGATACTCCAGCTGGCTTTGCTTCCTGGATATCGGCCGTCTCTATATTTCCGGTAAGTTCAAGCGGTATGGCAATATGGAAAGTTGTACCTTTGCCGACATTGCTGATCACGTCAATAGTTCCGCCAAGCATGGTTATCAGACCTTTCGTAATGGAAAGTCCGAGTCCGAACCCCTCAATATGCTCCACGTTGTCGGCACGTTCGAACGGCCTGAATATGCGGTCAACGGTTTCCTCCGACATTCCGATACCAGTGTCGCTTATATCCATAACCAGCCGGTCGCCGTCGTATGAAGCCGCGATTCCAACGGAACCGGATTGAGTGAACTTGACGGCATTAGACAGCAGGTTGTCTGCAATCTGTTCTATCCGATCCTCGTCTCCGATTACTGTCACGTCAATATTCCTATAATCGTGCTTGAACAGCAGACCCTTGTCATTGATTATCTGTGCCGCACCTATTGCTATTCTGTCAAACAATACGTTCAGTCTGAACGGGACATTGTTCGGGGTCTCCTTAGCTTCGTTGAGCCGATAGACATCCAGCAGATTGTTAAGAAGGTGGACTACGTGGCGGCAAAGGTACCGCGCGTTGTTCAGGTAGCCGTCGCGTTTCCTTTTGTCGCGGGTGTCGATGGCGAGTTCTGCACTGCCGCTTATCACGTTGAGCGGACCGCGTATATCATGGGATATGGTGAGGATGATTTTCTTGCGCATTTCAAGCAGCGACCGGTTCTGCCGTATGCTTTCCTCAAGTTTTTTCTTGTTCCGGTCTCTTCGCTGCATATCGCGGTGTATTATAACAAAAGAAACGAACAGCATCAGTAAGGTAATGGCTGTTAGTACACCTATATCACGATATGATTCTTCACGGGTAGCTGCAATCTCAAGTTCCTGCTGTCGGAGATCAGCCTGGGCCTTACCGTCAAGATAACTAATCAGATTCTGCAAGCGGATATTAAGAATTCTGTTTTGTTGTGACAGACTATCAGCCTGTGCTTTAAGGCTTTCGTTCTGCGCCTTGCGCTCAGCCATGAGACCACGGTTGAAGCTGTACAGCATGGTTGTAGTGGCAGAGGGCTTTGGTTCTTCCTTTTTGCCGAATATGCCGAGGAAACCCTTACGCTTTGGCTTCTTTGGCTCCTCTTTAGCGCTCTGACGGGCTATTACAGGCAGTTTGTTGGCCATCTCGTCACCGAGAGACTTTTGGCACCGGTATATTTCTGTAAGCTGGAGCAGTTTCTTTTCCTTGTCCTCAAGTAGAATACGGAGGCTGTCTATGTCGGCTGCCTCCGAAATGAAAATCCGACCGAACTCACACAGTGTGCTATCTATATGGAGTCTCTGGCGATGATATCTGTACCGCTCCATGTCAGTCCACTCCATCGCTGTTTCGCCCATAAGCGAGAGTGCTGTCATGTGCATGTTAAGTTCGTTTATTTCCCGACGTAGCTCATTGGCAGAACAATTCTTTTCATCCATCAGAGATAAAGTGTGCTCCTCGTTATAATAGGCATAACCTATTGCAACAGTGAGCACAAGAATAAGGATATATCCGGATAATATCGGTAAACGGGATAAAGCCATACATTATGATTATTATGATGATGTATTAGCTGGAGGGGGTAATAAGTCTATAGATCTCACTGTGTGGTACAGGTTAATTCTGTTCATATTCATGGTTCAATAGTTTATTGATGTTCTAAGTTATACATTATCAGCAGCCGTACTATGACAATGGTTTGAATAAGAGACACGGATAATCGAATCAAGAGATGCCCTAATCTGTATCGTGATTCCATATAACGGAATCATATATTCACCATCGTTATAATTCATTGCAAAACATGCCGTATGCAAAATTCGCAATAAATTCTGACTTTAAAGAGAACATATGTTCCTTTCGATGGTTTTAGCCCACGGCTCTTTCATTTAAGATTTCGTCTCA
>BLLX01000096.1 GCA_011959405.1 Muribaculaceae bacterium | reverse complement strand
GGCCCATGAGCTTGGAGTAGCTGAGGTCTTCCTGACGTGCGGCGGCGTTGATACGCTGGATCCACAGTGAGCGGAAATTGTGTTTTTTGTCCTTGCGGTCACGATAGGCGTAGGTGAGACCTTTTTCCCAGGTGTTTTTGGCAACGGTCCACACGTTTTTGCGTGCGCCATAGTAGCCGCGGGTAAGTTTCAGGATTTTTTTGCGACGTTCGCGTGATGCGACGTGGTTTACTGATCTTGGCATGGTTAATGCTGGTGTTGTGAACGTTAGCGGCCTGCGGGTTCAGACGCTTTTGGAGCTAATGCGTTCGGTTAAATAACTGGTTATTATAATCTCGAAAAGTGAGTGTGTCAAGGGAAAACGCGGACTCGTCTTACTTCAGGGCAAGCATCTGCTTGACTTCATAGACGTCGCATGTGGCCACCAGACCGTTGTGGGTGAGGTTGCGCTTCTGCTTTTTGGTCTTTTTGGTCAAGATGTGGCTCTTGAACGCATGTTTTCTCTTGATTTTTCCTGATCCGGTAAGGGCGAACCTCTTTTTGGCACCGGATTTAGTCTTAATCTTGGGCATTTGAGTTAATGAATTACTTTAATGAAATTATAATTGGTGTCTTTTTTATTTCTTTTTGGGGGTGAGCATGATGATCATGCGCTTGCCTTCAAGCACCGGCATCTGCTCGACCTTGCCGTATTCCTCGAGGTCGTTGGCAAACCGGAGCAAAAGCACCTCGCCCTGCTCCTTGAACAGGATGGAGCGTCCCTTGAAAAACACGTAGGCTTTCACCTTGGCGCCTTCCTGCAGGAAGCCGATGGCGTGCTTGAGCTTGAAGTTGTAGTCGTGGTCGTCGGTCTGCGGTCCGAAACGGATCTCCTTCACCACCACTTTCACGGCTTTGGCTTTCTGCTCCTTCTGGTGCTTTTTCTGCTGATACAGGAATTTCTGATAGTCCAGAATCTTGCACACCGGCGGCTCGGCGTTGGGCGAGATCTCCACCAGGTCCAGTTCAAGCTCGTCGGCTATGCGCAGTGCCTCCTGAATGGAATAGATGCCCTGTTCCACATTTTCGCCGACAAGGCGGACTTCACGGGCGCGGATGCGGTCGTTGATAGCGTGGAGCTCCTTGGAAGCGGGGCCTTGCTGGCGGCGCTGCTGAGGATTGTTGGACGATGCCGGGCGAGGAGCCGCGGGCTTGGGGCGATAGAAAGGTTTTTTTGCCATTCAGCGGGGTTATTGATTAATCATTTCGTTGACTTCGCGAGTCAAATCGGCTGCAAAGGTAGCAATTTTTACCGAACCTTTATCACCTTCACCCTGTTTTCTTACAGAAACTTCGCCGTTTTCCGCTTCTTTTTCTCCGACCACGAGCATGTAGGGCACACGTTTCAGCTCGTTGTCGCGTATCTTGCGGCCTATCTTCTCGTTGCGGTCGTCGACAGACGCGCGTATGTCGGACTCTGCCAGTGTTTTGGCCACGGAGTATGCGTAGTCGTTGAATTTCTCGGATATGGGGAGTATGATCACCTGCTCCGGAGCGAGCCACAGGGGGAAGCGTCCGGCGGTGTGCTCCAGCAGTACGGCCACAAAACGCTCCATTGAGCCGAAGGGGGCGCGGTGGATCATCACCGGGCGGTGCTTCTGGTTGTCGGCGCCGGTATATTCCAGCTGGAAGCGTTCGGGCAGGTTGTAGTCCACCTGTATGGTGCCAAGCTGCCAGCGGCGTCCCAGAGCGTCCTTGACCATAAAGTCGAGCTTTGGACCGTAGAAGGCGGCTTCGCCCAGCTCGGTGCGGGCGTTGATGCCCTTTTCGGCGCAGGCTTCTATGATGGCCTGTTCGGCCAGATGCCAGTTTTCGTCGGAACCGATGTATTTTTCCTTGTTCGCAGGGTCGCGCAGAGAGATCTGGGCCTCGTAGTTGTCAAATTTCAGGGTCTTGAAAATGTAGAGGATAATGTCCATCACTTTCAGGAACTCGTCTTTGATCTGCGAGGGAGCGCAGAAGATGTGGGCGTCGTCCTGAGTGAATCCGCGCACTCGGGTGAGTCCGTGCAGTTCGCCGCTCTGTTCGTAGCGATACACGGTGCCGAATTCTGCCAGACGCAGCGGCAGCTCGCGGTAGCTGCGCGGGAATGCCTTGAATATCTCGCAGTGGTGCGGGCAGTTCATCGGTTTCAGCAGGTATTCCTCGCCCTCCTCGGGAGTGTGGATGGGCTGGAAGGAGTCTTTGCCGTATTTTGCATAGTGGCCCGAGGTCACATAGAGGTTCTTGTTGCCTATGTGCGGGGTGATCACCTGCTGGTAGCCGTATTGTTTCTGTATCTTGCGCAGGAATTGCTCCAGACGGTCGCGCAGGGCGGCGCCTTTGGGGAGCCACAGGGGCAGTCCTGCGCCCACGTTGGCCGAGAAGGCGAAGAGTTCCATCTCTTTGCCGAGTTTGCGGTGGTCTCGTTTCTTGGCTTCCTCAAGCAGAGCCAGATATTCGTCGAGCATCTTTTTCTTGGGGAAGGTGATGCCGTACACGCGCACCAGCTGCTGGCGCTTCTCGTCGCCGCGCCAGTATGCACCCGCCAGGCTCATCACCTTGGCTGCCTTGATGGGGGCGGTGGTGGGGATATGGGGTCCGCGGCACAGGTCTGTGAACGCGCCCTGCGTGTAGGTGGTGATGTGGCCGTCCTCAAGTTCGGAAATCAGCTCGCATTTGTAGACTTCGCCGCGGTCGCCGAAGAGTTTCAGGGCGTCGGCTTTGCTGATGTCGGCGCGCACGATCTCCTGTTTTTTCTGGGCCAGTTCGAGCATTTTTTTCTCGATGGCGGGAAAATCGGCCGAGGTGATGCTGTGGCCGTTGGGGTCGATGTCGTAGTAGAAACCGTTTTCAATGGCGGGGCCTATGCCGAATTTCACTCCGGGAAAGAGTTCCTGCAGGGCCTCGGCCAGCAGGTGGGCCGAGCTGTGCCAGAACGCATGCTTTCCTTCGTGGTCTTCCCATTTGAAGAGTTTGATCCGGGCGTCGCCGTCGATCGGACGGGTGAGATCCCATTCGGCATCGTTAACCGATGCGGCCAGCACGTCCTGTGCCAGCCTGGGGCTGATGCTTTCAGCTATCTGTAAAGGAGTGATGCCGGCTTCGAATTGCTTCACGCCGCCATCCGGAAATGTAATGTTAATCATTTTCTTGATATATATCGAAAAATCGTTGCAAAGTTATGAAAAAAATCCGCACGTTCCAAATCGTTGTCAAGGCATAAGGCCGGACTTGTCACAAGCCCGGCCTTACTGATTCTTAAAACTTAACTAAATCGCTACGTTTATTTTACGTAGACTTTCTTTACGGTGTCGCCTTGGCGCATGATGAACACTCCGCCTTCGGGACGGTCCACGCGGACTCCCTGCAGGTTGAAGTATTCGGCCGGAGCGTTATTGCCGGCTGCGGTGATGTCTGAGATGCCGGTGGTCTCTCCGTTGTTGACCTCGAATGTCACGGCCACGGGAGCCGAGAGCTTGTCATCGCCGACCTTGAAGAAGCCTGCGGGCACGGTCACTGTGTAGCGGCCGTCGTTCTGAAGGGCGCTGACAACAGCTATGAAGCCTGCCGGGTTCGTGTTGGCGTAGATCTGGTTGGCGCTGATTGTCAGGGGCTGTTCCAGGGCGTATGCTCCCTCAGGTTCGGTGCCTTCTTCCTCAGGTGCGTTTGTCACAGTTATTACATGATGTTCGGAATATGATTCGTGTTTGGCGAGTGTTTCGGTCTCGTGGGTGAAATAGATTGATCCGCCGTCCACCGATACGCTGATCTGGTCGGAAAGGTCCTCGAATTCTGCCACGCGCCACTGCGATGCCGCGCCGGCGGTATTCCATTTCACCACGTGGAATGTCGAGTTGTCGGTGTCGCCGTCGTGGATGGCGGGATAGCTTGCATGGTCGTCGCAGATTGCGATGAGACCGTCTGATATCGGACGCAGGTCATATCCATAGGCCTGTGTGAAGTCTGTGGTGGTGGGGATGGCTGTCTCCAAAGAACTCTGTGAGCCGATGTAGCGGTTTGATCCATGGCTCTGCAGGTAGAATCTGTTGGTGTTCTCCTGCTTTGTCACGATCCAGAATGAGTTGAGGTCGCGTCGGTCAGTTAGAATGTTGACCACTTCATTGTTGGTCTGGGTGCCGCGGGTCCATGAGCCGTAGCCCATGAAGTGTCCGGTGCCGTTGTTGCGTCCGGCGTTCTCAAACTGCACCATCTTGCCGTCGGCGCTGGCTATCAGTGTGTTTATGATCTCATCGAGACCTTCCACGGTGGGATTGCTGTAGATGTCGTTGGCTTCCTTGACGGAGCTTGCGGTGGCTGTGGGGAATGTCAGGGCATCGATGGCGCTGTTGGCCTGCTCGACAGCCTGCTCGTCCCAGAGCGCTGACACCGATCCGTAGCTTGCCACTGTGGCTTTAGCGTTTTCGGCAGTGGGGATGGCGTCGGTCACACCTGTTATGTAAGCGTTGATCACCTCGGCGGCATCGGTGGCTTCCTCGAAGTAAAATATACCGCCGTTGTTGTTCTGGTTATTGTCCACTTTTGACCAACCGTTGAACTTCGGCTCTTTTCCGTTTGACATGTCCAGGAACTGGCTCTGTCCGGGAGTGGTGCGTATGCTCAAAGCATAAGGGTTGGTTCTGGTGTATTCGCTTCCGACAGCGCCTTTGGCCTGTTCGACCATTACTGCGGAAGGAGTGGCGCCGGTCTTGCAGGTGTTTCCGTCGCCGAAGAGACCGAAGCAGGCATCCTGGCCGGTGAAGTCTGCGGCCGCGTTGCGCAGATATACCTGTCCCTCGGTGTCGGTGGCTTCGATGGTCCAGAGGGATCCGATTCCATCTTTGCTGCAGCGCACCTGTGCCTCGGCACCCGTGCTGTCGCCGCCTGCCACGGTGAGGATTCCGAGCAGCGATCCGTTAGGGGTGCATGATCCGTTGTCCCATGTGGCGCGGTTGCTGCGGATGCGATAGTATTTTGTGCCGTCGGTGGCGAGATCGGCTGCTTTCGTGCCTGCGGCGGATATTACCCATGATGATCCGTTGTCAGCGGCGTCGTATGTGACGAGATTGTGCCCGCCGGTATCAACGTTAAGTCCGTTGTTGTTATTGGTGAATTTGATCGCGACTGCGCCTTCCGCGGAGTGGCTGCCGAGCTGAAACCGTGCCGCTGCGGCCTTGCCTGTGGTTGTGGTGGCCACGTCGTTTGCTGCAAGAAATGCGCCTGCTTCAGGGTTGAGCAGGATAAAGTCGGCGTTGTCGCGCAGGATCACCCACTTGCCGCGTTCGGTTACGGTGGTCATGGTGTTGTTCTTGCCCGTGGCAGCGAGGTTGGTCAGATATTCGTTGCGGCGTACGTTCCTGATGGTCACCACACGTCCTTCGGCCAATGTCACGGCCTGCGTGGTGGAGAAGGCCGCTTCTACCTCGTCGAGCCTTGCTGTCAATGCAGTCTGGCTCACCGGGCTTTCAAATGCCGGTACGGAATTGATCGCAGAGGTGAATGTGGCGATTTCCTCGGTGCTTAAAATACCGTTCCAAAGTCTGAGTGCGGCCAATGCTCCCTCTTTCTTTGCGCTGAGCTGGGCATTGGCGGTATCAGGCTGAATGAATCCGGATTTGTCAAGAGTGTAGAGGTTGAACTCTGCCAGACACGCAAACTTGTTTGCCGGATTTGTGCCGTTGCCGGGGTTTGATGTCTGGCTGGCCACTACCAGCAGATAACGTCCTGTCTGAGTCTCAGGAAAGTCGAAATACTGCACCTCGTTGCGGAGACTCGGCTGGATTGTGGCGGTCAGAGACGGAGTGTTGGCTTCAAGATATGATGAGATCGTGCTATGCGATATATCGGCAAAAGCTTCGCTGCTGACAAATATCTTGGCTTCCGCGAAAGCGCCGTTCCATGCCACATCGTCGGAACGCTGCAGGAACGAGCATGCGTCGAACTCTGATTCCTCTCCGAGATCAAGTATGAAGAAATGGCGGTCTGTCACGCCGCTACATGCGTTCCAGTCGTTGTGCCAGTATGTTGCGGGATTTTCGTCGATCACGTTGGAGATATCGCCGGTTTTGTTGGCGCTGCCGTTTTCGTTCGCCGCTGACGAACACCCTGTCACTGACCAGCCCGCATTGCGGGTGATAGGAGTGTAAACGCTGTTTGTGCTTTTCGCAGAGAGGGTTACGGTGAATTCCTTTACTGTTGCT
>BLLX01000095.1 GCA_011959405.1 Muribaculaceae bacterium | reverse complement strand
ATTTCGTCGGTTACGTGACCTACCACACCCACTGCCTTGCCCGCAAACGCAACAAACAGGGGTTGTGCAGGGAACTGGCCGCTTTGCGTAAAAAGGGACTACCTGACGAAGAAATAAGGCTTCGCGTGGCTTCACGCATGGGCTTTATGAAACACTGCGACAGCAATCATTTATTAAAAATACTCGGTATGAAAAAATTTAGTGACATTAAGCCCAAACAGGGCAAATTAACGGGTGGTAAATACCACATCGACACCATCCTGAACCGTGAAATCCATATAACGGCTTTCGACGTTTCGCAATCGAAATACGATGGTGAAATGCTGACGTTGCAATATGAGATTTACGAGCAGATGGAGGACGAGCAGGGCAAAGTGATAGACGACGAGGGCAACCCCGTCATGGCTTGGATAAAGCACATCACTTTCACGGGGTCAAAAGCCCTTATCCGCCAGCTTGACGGCGTGGAACTGACCGAACCCGTTGCAGCGAAAATAATCAAGCAACCCATCGTGACAGACGGCAAACGCTGCTTTTACAGCATAGTCGATCCCGACCAATAAAAAAGAGTAATGAACACAGTAAGTTACATTGAAAGAAAGAAGTATGTAAGGTATGACGCGGACAGCTACCTGCTTTATCTGAACGAAGCCCCCGCCGATGTGGTGGTGGACGAGGAAAGCGGCGAAACCGCCCGCGGCTACTCCTACACAGGTGAGGAAACCGACGGTTCTACCCGCATTTCCGTCGATGCCCGCACCGTCACCGACGAAAACCGCCGCGGCAAGTTCGTGGCAGGGCTTATCGGCAGGCGTTACAGTATCGACGACCAGATTGCCATTCTGGCAAACAGCGATAACACGGCCGAACACGCCGAGGAACTGCGCACGTTTGAAGCCTACCGCGCCGAATGCAAGCGGCAGGTGGACGAACTGCTGAACCGATAGACACCTGAAAGAGGGGGAAAGAAAAAGCCCCCGACCTGTTAGTAGTATCCTACCACATACTAACACAAAGATGCGCCACAACGCACAGTCAGGGGCTTAATATGCCTTTTGACCGCGTTGTGACGCATCTTTTGTGTATGCGGAAAGCCCGCTCGTATGTGGTAGGACTGCAAAAGTACGAAAAATAACTCAAACCATATTTATAAACCATTAAAACATTGTTAGTATGCTGAATGATTAAAGAAAATCTGTTTGTCCTGAAACAAACCTCGTCGCTCGGCGACCTGCTTATCAAACCCGTGGAAAAGGAACTTGCCCGCCAAATGGTGATAGAACACCACTATTCCCATAAATGGAACTTTGGCGGCTTTGGGGTGTTTAATTTCGGTATCTTCCGCGCTGATGAGCCAGACAGATGCCTCGGTGTTGCAGTTTACGGGTACATGAAGAACATGAACGCAAAGCTGTTTACCCATCCGAACCCGAAAGCGTGGATGTGTGAATTAAATCGTCTGTGGATTGATGATTGCCTCGGAAAGAACGCAGAAACGGTGTTAATTGCTGCCAGCATTAAGTTGATCCGAAAGATGGACGAGAACGTCGTGGCGATACAAAGTTTTGCCGACGGTCGTTTGGGTTGCGGAACAATCTACAAAGCAGCCAATTTCAAGTATTACGGCTTTCATTACACGCGCTTTCTTCGCAACAGGCGAACAGGTGAGTTTACCCACGAACAGATACTCACAAACACGACATCTCCATCTGGTTATGTTCGCTCGAATGTTGCTTTTCTACTTGGTGATTTGGAGGTGTTCGTGGTGAAAACCTATCGTTACATTTATCCTTTGTGCAAGCATTTTCAGTTTAAGACGAAAGAAAAGCCTTATCCTGAATATGACAAAGGGATGGAACAAATAGAGTGGGAAAGAGACAGGCGCAAGATAAAGGCAAATATCATTAGCCTGCTTGACAAGCTGGTTGCATGAAAGGTTTGCGAACGGGATAAACCGACGCAAAAGAACCTCTTAATTACTATGTAAAGATAGTGATTTTCTACGAATTGAGCAAATAAAGTGCAGACAAAATGCAGCTGAAAAGCAACATTTTCCACGCTTTTTGCAGATGTTCAAAAGGCATTTAATTACCGCTTAAATGGTGATTAAATGCCTTTGCTTTGATGGGGTGAAAAACAGTGAAAATTGTACGTTTCGTTTTAGAAAGTTGTACGTTTCGTTTTCGCGATTATAGAAGTGGGACATGTGGCCCACAAAGACTCAAAAAAATCTTTCCGCACCGCCTTGCTCACATCGGCACTGAAAGACGGGCTGGCAGCCAACGGCGGCAAAGTGGCGCAACTCTCCGAATCACAGCTCGGAGACCTTGGTGAAGCGCTCATCAACGCCAATTATTCACAGAAGCAGGAACGCGCCGCCGATGACTACGGGTATGAATTCCTGCAGCGTGCCGGCAAAAATCCGTGGGCCATGGCTCTTTCATTCCAAAAGCTCAAACAGATGCAGGAAGAAGCCGGAGCCAAGAAAGAAAGCAAGTTGAATCAGCTCTTCTCCACTCATCCCGATCTTGACTCTCGCATCAAGCGCATGGAAGAGCGCGCCACAAAAGAAGGCATATCCAAGCCCTGACCACATCATCATCGCTCATAAATGACAAACCCGTCGGACGGTCTTACGGACCATCCGACGGGTTTGTATCATCTATATAACTTTGCTATGGTTATCGTATAACGACTTTCACGGTCTCCGACCCTGCCCGACGGACATAGATGCCGGGAGTCAGAGAATGCTGCGGAACGCGCACGCCCTGTATGTTGAAATACTCAGGCTCGGATGCAATACCGTCGGCAGCTATATCCTCGATGCCGGCAAGCGCGTCGACATAATCCGAGAATTCAATCTTCATGAGATTGGCCATATACGGCTCGTCGGTATCCTCATCAAATTCCATACCTTTGGTAATGAGGACCAGCGGATAACCGTAAGTCTCATCATAGGTGATTTCTCCGATTTCACGAGCCATCACTTCTTCGACCTCTCCGTCGGTAAACACAGTCTCCATCAGCGTTGCATAGCCGTAGGAATCATAAATCGCCATATCAGTGTAGCGTTCCATGATCTGCTCGCCGTCTTCCTCCATAATGAAAGTTTCGACAAACTTATGGCTTCCGTTATCATCAATATCCGTAAATTCCTGCACCCATGTAGTTCCCTCATAGTTCTGCACAGTACCTGTCATGGTCACCGCGTATGAGCGCTGGCTGTCGTCATATTCAGCCTTTATATCGACATCGTCGGTCTTGGACACCATTTTTGCTGACAGTATGCGATTGTCGGCCGAATAAATATCGGCGATATCTACAATCTGACCGTTCGTACGTTCCCAGACAATATCCGATATGGTATGAGACACGGCCCAGACATATTCTTTCGAAGAATAGTCATACTCGAGCATGCTCTGAGTGAGAGTCTCGGCCTTTCCGTCGGCACCATATACTATATGCAGACGCTGAGTAGGGTCATATTCACCAAGAAACATCGGAGCGATCTCCACGTCGGTAATGTTTCCGTCAGCATCACGCGTGATCTTGCGGATGTAATTATTGCCACTGACTTCCCACTGGCTGCCGATCCACAAAAAATCCTTGTGATCGACGATCACGCTGGTAAGCACTTCATCATAGATGCGTTCCTGCAGTCTGCTGTTGACAAAATCAACGCCGCCGTTCTCGCTGACCTCAGACAACTTCTTGGACAGCATGCCATTGACGTCGTACGTATTGGTTTCACGAATCACACTTTTGCCTTCTGTAATCAGGTCCACAGCCGGTTGTCCGGCAGAAGTGTAAGAGGTGGTATATACCTGATCTAAAGCCCAGCCGTTTCTTTCCCATGAACTTATTTTCTGGGTGACCGGACACCAGATGGCCTCGCCGGCATCTTCAGCACGCATCATAACGGACTTTTTGACCTGTTTACCAGATTTTCCCACAGTCTTGGCAGAGTCATGGTGCATAGCTGTAGGGGTAAAATGCTTAACGGAAGAAGCCTGTGCAGCACCACCTGCGGCTACACACAGACCTGACATAAGCAGCGTAAAAATCTTCATTAGCTTAGAAATATGATTAAAAATTAAACAATAAACTGCAAAATTAACAAAAATCCAACACAAAGAGTGAGTATATACGTGAAATTGTGTCAAAAAGTCATAAAATAGCATCCAGAGCAGCCTTGGCTATCTCCAAAGCTACCCCGGATGGATACCAGAATATCTTAATACATTATTTTTTCCTGAGGACCATGGCGGTGCGAGGTGGCAGATAAAGTCTCAGCCATTCGCGTCCCACCGGCGCATACAACGCATCATATTGCGTCAGATGGACGGTTGTCTCGTCAATATTGCCATAACCTCCGAACTCCGGATTGTCCGACGACAACACTCCGGCATATTCTCCGGGCGGCGCCAGAACTCCGTAATCGCTGAATGCCTTGACCGGACTGAAGTTGAACACAAACACCAGGTCGCCACGCATAAAGGCGAGCACCTGGTCATCGTCCTTTTCCCAGAGCTTCTCCACTGGCAATGCCTGAAAATCCTTCACTGCGCTGACAAGATGCACCATTGCATTGTCAAAATTATTGAGCATGAAATATTTCAGATAATCGGAATCAACCAGCTCCCACTGGCGGCGAGCGTATTTATAGCTCCATCCGTTACCTTCACGTGGGAAATCAATCCATTCCGGATGCCCCCATTCATTGCCCATGAAGTTAAGATATCCGCCATTGACAGTGGCCAAAGTGACCAGACGTATCATCTTGTGGAGCGCCATTCCGCGGGCCACGGTGGCATCCTGATCGTCACGGCTCATGTGCCAGTACATGGCCGCGTCCATCAGACGGAAAATCACCGTCTTGTCGCCCACCAGCGCCTGATCGTGGCTCTCGACGTATGAAATGGTCTTTTCATCCGCCCTACGGTTGGTAAGTTCCCAGAATATAGACGTAGGGTGCCAGTCCTCGTCTTTTTTCTCTTTAAGCATCCTTATCCAGTAATCAGGTATGCCCATGGCCATGCGATAGTCAAAACCGATGCCGCCGTGCCTGAACGGCACAGCCAGCCCCGGCATACCGCTCATCTCCTCGGCTATGGTGATAGCTCTGGGCTTGAACTCGTGGATCAGCTTGTTGGCAAGGGTCAGATATGTGATGGCATTTATGTCCTGACCGCCGTTGTAATAGTCTTCGTAGCTTCCGAACGCCTGACCAAGGCCATGGTTATAATAGAGCATCGAGGTCACGCCGTCAAAACGGAAACCGTCAAAACGGTATTCCTCCAGCCAGTATTTGCAATTAGACAGAAGAAAATGGAGCACCTCGTTCTTGCCGTAGTCAAAACACAGCGAATCCCAAGCCGGATGTTCACGCCGGCCATCGCCGTAGAAATAAAGATCTGGGGAACCGTCAAGACGGCCAAGACCCTCCACTTCGTTCTTCACGGCATGAGAATGGACAATGTCCATGATCACGGCGATGCCGAGCCGGTGTGCCTCGTCGATAAGCGCTTTCAACTCCTCCGGAGTGCCGAATTTAGACGATGCGGCAAAAAAGCTGCTCACATGATAGCCGAAAGACCCGTAATAGGGATGCTCCTGTATGGCCATGATCTGAATGCAGTTATAGCCGTCGCGGGCGATACGCGGCAGAATCTTGTCCTTGAATTCCGTGTATGTGCCTACGCCTTCCTTGTCCTGCGCCATGCCTATATGGCATTCGTAGATCAGAAGAGGGTCCGTTTTAGGCACAAATCTCTTACGCTTCCATTTATACGGTTTGTCCGGCGCCCAGACCTGAGCGGAAAAAATCGGAGAATTTTCGGCCTGAACAACCCGGACGGCATATGCCGGTATGCGCTCCCCGGAGCCGCCAGCCCAGCTCACGTGCATTTTGTAGAACTGACCGTGAGACATCGCATCGGCCGGGAAACGGCCTTCCCATACGCCGCCGCCTATCGGGCGCAAGGCATACTCTGTGCGCCGCTCCCATCGGGAAAAATCACCCACCAGCACAATCTCTACGGCATTAGGCGCCCATTCCCGAAACACCCACGAACCATCGTCAAGCCGATGCAGACCGAAATAACGGTGAGCATTGGCAAAATCCGTAAGCGAGCCGCAACCGGAAGTCAGTTCCGCTTCCTTTGCCACGGCATCATGATGACGACCTTCGATAGCTCCGGCAAAAGGCGCGAGCCAAGGATCGTTCTTAATCAGTTTCAGTTTGGATCCGGAGGTTTTCCGGGCTTTGATTGCCATAGATTCAACAGTATTAAAT
>BLLX01000094.1 GCA_011959405.1 Muribaculaceae bacterium | reverse complement strand
TCTTCAAACAAATCGCTAATTTTGCACTTGCCAGTTGAACCTGCGATCAACGGCTCAAAAACCATCATCCGATAAAAAATGCAAGAAAAATTTGCACAATAAAAAAAATACTCCTACCTTTGCACCTGTCAAACAAAACGACACATCTTGCCTTGTGGTGTAATGGTAGCACGTCGGATTCTGGTTCCGCCTGTGAGGGTTCGAATCCTTCCAAGGCAACACAAAGAAAGAGCTAAGTCACGCTGACTCAGCTCTTTCTTCTTTTCTATCTCGCGCACAAATGTTAAAAATTGTATATTAATACAATTTTTATACAAATGCCGAAATTTCTATTCTCTTTCGAGTACGGCATTGTATCAAGAATGGTCTTGTGAACTATCACAAAGTATTGGACAAGGAGAGTTTTCAAGTGGGTGAAAAATGGTTCAAGCCGAATTATCACGCACATGTCGTATTCGACTGGATGAATCACGAAACCGGAAAGAGCCGTAAACTCAATGACGAGGATATGGCAGCAATGCAGACTTGGGCATCAGACATTCTAATGATGGAACGTGGTCAATCAAAAAATGTTACTGGTAAGGAGCATTTGGAACGAAACGATTTTATAATTGAGAAGCAGAAAGCCGAACTACAACGCATAGATGCTGCAAAGCGGCATAAAGAACAACAGGTGGAACTTGCCGAACAGGAACTCAAACAAGTAAAATTGGAGATACGCACTGACAAACTCAAAAGTGTAGCCACCGATGCTGCCACAGCCATAGCAAGCGGAGTGGGTTCTCTTTTCGGCAGCGGAAAGCTGAAAGAGCTGGAACATAGCAATGTGGAACTGTATCAGGAGATTGCCAAACGGGACAAAAGCATTGATGATTTAAAAGTCCGGATGCAACAGATGCAGGAACAGCATGGCAAACAGATTCGTAATCTTCAAGGAATACATAATCAAGAGCTTGAAATCAAGGACAAGGAAATATCCCGATTGAACACCATTATTGAAAAGGCATTTAACTGGTTCCCTTTACTCAAAGAGATGTTGAGAATGGAAAAACTCTGCTATGCCATCGGATTTACCAAAGATATGATAAACAGCCTTTTGACAAAAAAGGAAGCAATCAGATGCAATGGAAAAATCTATTCCGAAGAGCATAGGCGAAGATTTGAAATCAAGAATGACATTTTCAAAATTGAGAAAAGTTCGGTTGATAATAATAAATTGATGCTTACAATAAACAAGCAACCGATAGGCGAATGGTTCAAAGAGCAATGGGAGAAACTTCGGCAAGGTTTACGACAATCAGCGGAAGAACCAAGAAAAAGTAGAGGATTCAAGTTATAATTCCGTTCTATATAATGCAAAACATCAATAAAATAACTAATTTTGCATTCGGATAGGGAGCAACTCTTTCCAATACATAAGAAAAAAGAAGCGTTATGCTCATCAAGTATTTGGAAACGTAGGAAATTTTCAAATTGCATACTCAGATGGCATAGTGGTTCTCACGCATATAGCGTGGGCTGCTATTACTACATCTGTATGCAAGGTTTCCTACGACCTCCGAATAAAGAAGTGGCATTGCAGTCCGCGCTTTTGTATTTTAAGCCGTAATGGATTGCTGCAAATCCTCCGGCAGAACACCCTCCTACATATCTTCCCTTTCGAGAGGCTATTGTATTGAAATTCCCATCAATATATGGAATAATTTCTTGGATAAAATAATCCTCATATCTACCGACATCTATCACATTATTACCTATCTTTTCCTGACGTGCAATCTTGGCTGAGTTCAGACCACGGCTATTATCCATTCGTGGACAAACGATTATCATCGGTTCTATTTTGGATGCGGCAATCAGTGAATCTGTCAATTGTGCCAAACCTAACTGCTCAATAAAAGACTCATCACCACTTCTTCCATGCAGAAAATACAATACAGGGAATTTACCGCCATATTTATATTCATCAGGAAGATAGACCGCGAGTGCCATCTGCTTGTTTAGGTAGGTACTGTCGTATGAAATATGTCGAATTTCACTCATTATTCCAGCGTTTAACCATTATATAATCATGTTCTCTTTCTTCCAATATTTCAAAACCGGCTTTAAGATACATTTCCACAGCATAATTGGATTTATCGACTGACAATGAGACTGTTCCATATCCTATTTTATGAATAGCATCCAATAAGGAAGAAAGAAGCCTTGTGCCAATGCCTTTTCCTCGGTATTCGGGATATACGGAGATTGCAAATTCAGGCGTTGTGTCATCAATCTTGCCGTATGAACAGCCGAGCCTCGACCATGCCGCCCCGACAATCAGACCGTCAACGACAGCCACCAGACATATGTCATCCGGCAATTTGCCGAAATCTTTTACATACGCCCATATCATGGGTTGTTGCAATACTGTACGAGGCACTTTCTGACTTCCTGCCGGCTGATATATGGCTTCATAAAGGAATTCTGTCAAGAGCATTGCTTCGTCTGATTCAATTGTGCGTATTGTAATATTATTCTGGTATTCCATTTCAATACAATTCCATGTTTCACCAAGACATCTGTAACTCTCAGTTTCTTGTCTGCCAACACGATGGAATCCAACCGATTCATAACATCGTATTGCAGCCGGATTGTTTTCAAACACGCCCAATGACACTTTTGTGGCTTCGAGTTTGCAGAATGCATAATCAACCGCCATGCTGACAAGAGTTTTTCCCAATCCTTTGCCACGCTTTGAGTCATCAACAATAACAAAACCAAGACGTTGTTCAGATAAATCATCTGCCGGAGTGCGTAGAGTAATATACCCGACAATCTCTTCACCGTCAACCATAGTCAGAGCAATAGAGTTATGTCCGTCAATGTATTGCTGATGATAAGAGTTCATATCATCTGGAGTGACGGGATAACGCTCATATCGGTCAGCGCACCATTGGCGCATAAGATATTCGCTTTTAAGCCAAGTAGTGATTATATTGGCATCAGCTGATTTGTATGGTCGTAGCTGTAGATTCATTCGTGCTTTGCAATGGGGATTCTTAGAACCGTCTTCATCTTATCGGGACTGGTTTTCCTCGGATCGGAAAGATATATCTCGTGATGACGACGGGAGGAATTAATATCCTTGATATAACCACCTGTTTTTATAAATCGGTCAATCACGGCAAGTGTTGCCGGCTCGGTATCATACGCCCCGATGTGCATACTCTGTACGCATAGACCTTCCTCAAAAGTCATGAGGAAAAGGGCGGAACAGTCAAGTCTTTTCTTTTTCAGCACCTCTGCTTTCGCCCATTCAACATCATTGTTGTCAACAAAATCAGGGACACGTATCATTGCTGTCCATTTGAAGGCGGATTTGTGGGTAAAATCACCTATGGCATTGTCTGTCCACCACAAGCCTTCAAGCGGCGGCACAACATATTCAAAGAACCCGTCAATATGGTATCGGTCTTATAACTCATCTTTATGGCATAAGCCACCGGATATAGCATGCCAAGAGCCTTCTGATATTCGCCGTCAGGGTCATTGGGGTTGCCTGCACCATTTTACAGCGATGAATTTCATGACAGGCACATCAACGACTGCCGGTGTGGATTCAGGCATATATAAAGCTTTATACTCTTTTTTATAGTCAAATGCCATTTCTAATGTTCCTTTCCAATATAGTTGCGTTTGATTTCGTCTATCGACTTGCCGCCTATGCCGAAGTTCTCATCTGGCAATTCCTTGATGGTGACGGTGAAGAACTGTTCCGGGATATGGGTTATCTCGGCGGCTGTTGCTGTCAGTCGTTCGATAAGTTCTTTCTTTTGCTCGGAGGTCAATGCTCCGCTCTCAACTGATATGTATGGCATAATATCACAAATATTTTATATTGGGGTCATCATTTTATTTCGGTCGCTTTACGAAGCAGGATACATTCTGCAGGTGTGGCCCCATTCAGTCTGACTACCGAATCGTTTTGAAGATCTATTGTGGATATATCCGGTAGAATCCTGCGCAAGGCGTCTTCGACCGCCATGTCGTCGCAAGCCATCTCGGTTATTGCTCCGTCGCCAAAAGTGATTGAATCACCTGTAATGGTGTAAGACCCCGAGATTGTGTTGCAGTTTGTCTGGATGAAATATGTGCTGTCTTCAAAAATGATATATTGGCGAAGACTGTGCATAGTTTCGTCCGGGCGGACATAATCCGAATCATTGAAGACTATGTTTTCTATGTACCATTGTCCTCGAATGTCTGCATCCGCCATTGTTTTCAAAGTTGTGCTTTTTGCGACATTGGCACTGTTCTTTTTATTACCAGAACATCCTGTTGCGATTACTCCCGATAAAATTGCGATAGCAATGAATGATTTAATCTGCAGTTTCATTGATTTTTTTCTTTTCGTATAGTTAATTATATGTTTTCGATTGAAATATGACATAATCTCACGAATTTAATTTAGACATAATTGAAGCCATATTCTGACCGAGGTTGCGCATATTGGCAATACCTTCGTCATCGTTAAGTACATCGCCGATTTCTCGCCCATATACCATATTCCAATAAGTCGAGCCTATGACAATCATTTCTTTATTGAGAAAGAAATGATTCATGGTATCAACGGATGTCATGCCTCCGGCACGGCGCACAGCGGCAACCGCCACGCCTACTTTATGTTTAAGAATTCCGGGGTTAGTGGCTGCTACAACACCACCCCTGTCCAACAATGCTTTCATCCGGGATGAAACATCGGCTGAATAGACCGAAGAGCCGAGTATTATTCCGTCGGCTTCCACCATTTTACTGAATACCTCGGCAAAACCATCTTTACGGAACACACAGTTGTCCTTGCCTTTGCAGGCGAAGCAAGCACGGCACGGCTCTATATCGACATCTGCCAACTGAATAAGCTCGGTTTCAACACCTTTCTTATTCAGTTCCTCAAATATTGTGCGGATTAAGATTGCCGTATTGCCATTTTTCCGTGCGCTGCCGTTAATACCGATTACTTTCATTCCAGAAATGATTTTAACGAATCGTCGGCAAACATTGTCGGAGAAAACTTCACTATCTGATAATCGGCGATGCCGTTGATGTAGAACGGATCTTCGGAAATAATAGCATCAACCGCTTCACGGTTGTTGGCTTTTATCATTATCACGCCACCAATGCGAGGGATCTGTGGCCCAGATGTTATGAAATCGCCGATGGCATAATGTTTGGCGAGATATTCACGGTGCGCACTCAGATAGTTGTCAACCTCGCTCAACGGCTTTTTGTATGTGAGAATTGCAATAAACATAACGAGTCTATTTTTCCAGCGTTTAAGGTGAGGGAAGAATTGACGCATCATGTCTTTAGCCTGTTCCTGTGTCAAGTTCTGTCCTGACTGCTTGTTTATCTCATCAGTGAATTGGGCGCAGTGGTCAATCATCTGCTCCATAGTCATATCTTGCGCAAACTTGCCATCTTTGTAGCAGTAGATGCAATAATCTTCATTGAGTGTGCCATCGGTATTCGTACCGAGGATTTCGTTTGTTAGCGGCATACCGCAGCTTTGACAGAATTTTTGTTCCATATCGTTTTTCTTTTTGCCCATCAGTCCAATAGGGTAGGTTATTAAAATATCCCGAACTATTTTCCAGGATAGGTGGACATATGCCTGCTATAGAAACTGAACTTGCCCTATCGGATATTCCCTATTATGGGAACGAACACAGTTTTCATAAAAACAATCCTCTGGAGTTCGAGCGATTTGAAAAGCTACATCAAAAGCAAGAGTGGTTTCTTGATGCAGGGGATGAAGATGAGGGTGGTTTCAACAATGCGGTGGAATCATTGTCCAAGAAATTAATATCACATGGAATCTGCGTCGAGCATCATATATCGCCCGGACATCATAATCTTCAATATGTCAAAAGCAATATTTGGAAATACTTAATCTTTTACGGAAACAGGATATGAACGAGTTCAAACAATTAGGTTCACATACGGATTTTACCGCTAATAATTGTATACTGCTATGGAAAGTCGCAAAGTAATCATAACTTGGATTGCCGTTACAGTAGCAGTGATGTTCGCATTGCCGTTTGCTGTGGCAGGATTCGCGTCGGAATGTTCGGGAATGGCTTTGTGTATGATATTGTTTCATGACTTCATAAGGTAATTGGAAATGGAAAGAATCACTGATCAATGCATAGTCGCTCGGTAACTATTCAGCGAATAAGCAAAACAAATAATACTAATAATCAATGACTTATAAAATATGTTATTTTTGAGACCAACAAAAATAACATCCATTTTCTGGGTCAAGCCGAAATGCCGGTGCATGAATTTTTGGAAAAGTGTTAA
>BLLX01000093.1 GCA_011959405.1 Muribaculaceae bacterium | reverse complement strand
TACCAATAGGAATAGTCATCCGTGCCTTTGCAGGTAAGGCGCGATCCGTTTTCTGCCGTAAGATATCCCTGACGTTGGTTTTTGAGCATGTAGTAAACAGGATTCTCATCGGTGGAAAATTGAGGGAGATCGAACTTTTCGTCATAGGCGCGCGACATGGTCCATAGCGCGAAGTCAGAAAGTTCGTCGGAGAATGCCAGCGAGCCGTCTGGATTCTGGATAAGGTATTTGTCCTCGGCCATAAAGGTGAATCCTGCCTTGTCCTGATTGTAGGCAATGGTAAAGTTAATGCTGTAAGTCACATCATTGACCGCAACGAGTTCCTCAATATCACCCAAATCCGACCGCGACGGGTCTCGACGGCCTATATACTGTCCGGAATTGGCGCCTATGGTATATTGTCCTTCGGGGGCAATGTTGAATCTCCATACCGACAGATTGTAGATGCTGTCAGACAAAGTGACCGCACACAGGTCATTTCTCTCTGAAGTGGTGCTTAAAAGTTTGGGAAGGCCTGTGTTGTCTTTATTGACACCGACATTGGCCAGTGTGACTCTCACTCTGTAGATATTCTCACCAAGCTCCAGATTTGCCGCCGCCATTGCCGAAGCATACTGGGCATTGACGGTTTCCGCGTTTCCGACGAAAGTAGTGGCAATGTCCGCAGCTCCTTTGGCAAGAGCCTTGTGACCGAACGGCGAGACGTTGACATAGGATTCCAGACGATGAATAGCGTCTTCCTTGGCCGATTCGAAATTGTGGACGGTTGGAGTTGCCGCAATAGCGCCTGTCGCTGATACTGCAAGCATCACTAATGACAGAGTACACTTTCTCATAATAATATTTGTTTTAGGTTTAATCGGCTTTAAGGCCGTTTTCATGGGTTTTAGAGTTCGTTACAAATTTACGATTAATTTAACATTATATTACTATCATGTAGTTAAAAAATTTAAAAAATCGACTAATGCCGAAAAAAATATTACGCATCATAGGCATAATTCGTATGTGAAGAAAGCGGGCAGCGTAAGCACTGAAATCATAATTCGCCAAACGCGAGCAAGCACACTCCATGTTTCAACCACATATCTCCCTTATGTGACTGAATGTCACATAAGGGAGATATGTGTGTACAAGGATATTGTAATGCTGTAAGTCAAAGATCAGTTAACGGCTTTCAGCTCGATTTCGAATATAAGGACTGATCCTCCGGGTATGCCGGGCTGCGAAAGGCGGCCGTAACCCATCTCGGCAGGCAGATATATTTCCCATTTGTCGCCTACACGCATCTGTTGCAGCGCGATGATCCATCCCTGGATGAGATCGCGCAGACGCATGGCCACAGGAGCGCCGCCGAGACTCGAGTCGAATTTCTTGCCGTTGATGGTGCGCCCGGTATAATGGACGGTGACGACGCTGTTGCGCGTGGGTGACGGACCATCGGGGCGTCCTTTAGACAGCACCTTATAATATATGCCCTTGTCTATGGGCTTCACGCCAGGCTCCTGAGATTTTTCAAGCAGCCAGCGGCGGTTTTTCAGAGCGTATTCTTCTTTTGACATGATGATTGATGTGGATCGGTTTTACAGTGAGGATCAGAATGGGGCTTCATCGCCGGCGGCTGCGATGGATGCCGATCCGCCCGAGAGCGGGCCCGCGGCAGGTGGCGGTGCCAGCGGGTCCTGCGAGTCGTCGTAGTCGTTCATGGCCGAAGCCGACGAGCCGTGGGTGAACTGGGAGTCGGCCTCGTTCCAGCTTTCAAACCGCGCGTATTTAGCCCGGAAGCGCAAAGGCACGTCCTCGACCGAGCCGCTACGGTGTTTGGCAATGATGAATTCGGCCAGTCCGCGCATCTCGGGTTTGTCGTCGAGTTGCGCTCCGTGAAGGTAGTATTCGGGACGGTGGATGAAGCACACGATGTCGGCGTCCTGTTCGATGGCACCGGATTCGCGCAGGTCACTGAGCTGCGGTCGCTTGTCTTCCGAGCGCGACTCGACCGAACGGTTGAGCTGCGACAGGGCCACGATGGGGATGTTCAGCTCCTTGGCCAGCTGCTTGAGCGAGCGAGAGATCATGCTCACCTCCTGTTCGCGGCTGCCGAACTTCATGCCGGAAGCGTTCATGAGCTGCAGATAGTCGATGATGATGAACTGCACACCCTTTTCACGGACCAGACGACGGGCCTTTGTGCGTAGCTCGAGGATGGAGAGACCGGGGCTGTCGTCGATGAATATCGGAGCCGAGTAAAGGTGCTTGATGCGGGTCATCAGCTGGTTCCACTCCTGCTCGCTGAGACGTCCGGACTTGATTTTTTCGCCTTCGATCTCGCAGACATTCTGGATGAGACGGTTGACGAGCTGCAGGCGCGACATTTCCAGAGAGAACACAGCCACATGGGTGTTGAAGTTCACGGCCATGTTCTTGGCCATGGAGAGCACCATGGCCGTTTTGCCCATAGCAGGGCGGGCCGCAATGATGATCAGGTCGGAGTTCTGCCATCCGGAAGTGACCTTGTCGAGGGCGGGATAGCCCGACGACAGGCCCGACAGGCCGCTCTCACGGTTGGCGGCGGCCTGAATGGTCTCGATAGCCTGGGCTATGACCGGGTCGATCTGCACCACTTCTTTCTTGACATTGCGCTGGGAGAGTTCGAAAAGGCGCCCTTCGGCTTCCTGAAGCACGTCGTCGACGTCGTTGCTTTCGTCAAAAGCCTTTGAGTTGATGTCGGACGCAAACGCGATCAGTTCGCGTGCGAGATATTGCTGGGCCAGAATGCGCGCGTGCCATTCGATATTGGCCGCCGATGCCACACGCGACGTCAGGTCGGCGATGAACACCGGACCGCCTACCTCGTTGATGGTGCCGTTGGCCCGCAGCTGCTCGGTGACGGTGAGCATGTCGATGGGGCTCTGCGCGGCGCCGAGTGTCTGGATCGCTTCGTAGATTTTCTGGTTTACGGGTTCGTAGAAGGTTTCCGGCTTGATGATGTCGCAGACGGTGGGATATGCGTCTTTTTCAAGCATCAGGGCACCGAGCACGGCTTCCTCCACGTCTTTGTCGTGGGGAGGGATGCGGCCGCCGGTGTCGAACAGCGGCTTATGGGTGGGTTTGTTGCGGCTGAACTGCCGGTTGTTATCGTTGTTGGCCATTACGCGGGTTGTATTGTGATTGTATCAATGAAGAATCGCTGTTGTAGAACTCGGGCGACAGCAGATAGCCTGGAGTGGCCTTACCAGAATATTTGCCGGCAAACGCCTGCACGACGCGCAGTCCGATAAAGCAGGCGGCCTGTCCCGGAGCCGATGGGCCGAGGAGCGGCGACGCCGGGGCCGGGCGCAGCAGCCTGTCGGCCACAGCCGGATCGGAGGAATAGAGCAGCTGCCGCTCTATGAGAGAACGCCATAGCCGCTCCTCGTTGTCGACACACCACTGCCACTGGCTGTCGGTAAGGCCGAGGACAACGGATTCCGGCGTGCCCTCCGGCATGGTCTGCAGCACACAGTAAGCCAACGCACCGCTATAGAGCATACGGTTCAGAAAGGTAGCGCCGGGGCGGATCTGCTCGGGGCTGACGGAAGCCATGACAGTCTCCATTACGTCGGAAGGGAGTCGGCGCAGGTCCTTGCGGTGGAGCATGTAGGCGGGAAAGCGTCCGGCATAGCCGGCATAATCCCGGCCCAGATAGTGATTAAGGGCTATGAACACGTATCCGCCGCCGCGGTGGAAGCAGACAGACTGGTTGTAGGGGGAGACCACAGCCATGAGCCGCAGTAAGGAATCGCCGTATGCGGCAAGGGCATGGCCGAGTATACGCTCCACGCTGTCGAGCGGAGCCAGCAGGGAGTCCACGTCGGGCTGAAACACCCTCACCGGCGCCGATGCGGCATAGACGGCACGATCGGCCTGCGTGGCCGACGGAATGCCGTTCATCTCCATCCATGCCGCAAACGCACTCTGCTCCAGCGAGTCAAGACCGCTGGCAGGATCGGCCAGCGCGCAGTCAAGGCGCACAATAGCGCGCGGCGGCTCTCCGGAACCGGCAGGTTGCCGCACACATCCGGCCGGAATTACAGCCAGAGCCATCATAAAAAGTGGCAGATATTTCAATATTGTTGGCATTTTTGTATGTGGGAATGCAAATTGCTATGCAAAGATAATTCTTAGGCCGACAAAAATTACTAATTTTGCGCGAAGTTTTCTGAAAAAGATATGAACATTCTGCTTAAGGCGCTGTTAGCCGCATTGTTTTTTCTGCCGGCATTTGCCGGAGCGATGGCTGCCGCGGAGTCCGAGGACGGCTTCGTGGTGGTGCTCGATCCCGGCCATGGCGGCAAGGACTACGGCGCCATAGGCCGTGTGACCAACGAAAAGACCATAAATCTGGACGTGGCCCTGCGGGTGCGCCGGCTTCTGGACAAATACAGCGGACTGAAGGTGGTGATGACACGCAGTACCGACGTGTTTCTATCGCTGCAGCAGCGTGCTGACGTGGCCAACAAGGCCCACGGCGATCTGTTTGTGTCGGTCCATGTCAATTCCGTGGACAAACGCTCCAAAAACCGCAACACGGTAAAAGGCGCATCGGTCTACACCCTCGGGCTGCACAGGTCGAACGCCAATTTTGAAGTGGCCAAGCGCGAGAACTCCGTGATAGAGCTTGAGCCGGACTACTCAGCTACATACCAGGGGTTTGATCCTAACTCAACCGAAAGCTACATAATTTTCGAGCTGAGCCAGAACAAGCATCTTAACCAGAGCATCGACTTCGCGCAGTTCGCTCAGCAGCAGCTCACGGCGACGGCCGGACGCGCCGACCGCGGAGTGATGCAGGCGGGATTCTGGGTGCTGCTTGCCAGTGCCATGCCCGCGGCGCTCGTGGAGCTTGACTTCATCTGCAATCCGGAGGTCGAGAAGTTTCTCCATTCGTCCAAAGGCAAGGACAGGTTGGCCCGGTCGCTTGCAAACGCTATCGTGGAATATGCCCGGGCAAACGGTGCCGACGTGACCGCCGGAGATGATAGCAGCAACGACGTGGCCGACGATGAGACGGATGCAGACAGCCCGGCTTGCGGCAACGAGAAAGAAGCAGCCGAAGATGAGCCACAGATTGCCGACACCGTCTCGCCCGCCACCGACGTGATGACCTACAGGGTGCAGTTCATGGCCTGCGACCGCAACCTGCCCGCAGGCTCCGCGCAATTCAAAGGGTTGCAGAAGGTGGACCGATACGTTCAGGGCGGATTCCACAAATACACGGCCGGCGGAGATTTCGCCACAGAAGCGGAAGCGGAGAAATTCATGCGCTCGAAGGTAAAGAAACTTTTCCCTCAGGCGTTTATAATAAAATGGAAAAACGGCGGCAGAGTCAACTGACCGACGTGAAGAAAATCACAATCAAGAAAGAATTATATTTGTATGCAAAACTCGCGTAAACTGCTCACAATCGGGATTTCAGTTATCGTGGCCATGTGTCTGCTGGTATTCGGCATCGACTATCTGAAAGGGATCAACGTGTTCCGCCCGTCAAACTACTATTTCGCCACATTCACCAATGTGACCGGCCTGTCTGTGTCGGCCCCGGTCACGGCCAACGGCTTCAAAGTCGGCCAGGTGCGCGAGATCGGCTATGTGTATGACGATCCCGGCCATGTGAAAGTCGAGCTCGCTCTGGACCGCGAACTGAAAGTGCCCAAAGGCACGGTGGCACTGCTCGGCGCCGACCTGCTCGGCACCGCCACCATCCAGCTGCAGATGCCGCTGAGCACAGATTATCTGCCTGTGGGATCCGACATCGAGGCCCGCAACTCCGGAGGACTCATGGAGAGCGTTGGCAACGATCTGTTGCCTTCGATCACAGCCATCATGCCCAAGATAGACTCGCTGCTGTGTGTGGTGACCGATCTGGCAGCCGACCCTGCGCTGCGTGCGTCGATCCAGCGCCTGGACCGTATCACAGCCAATCTGGAAACCATGACAACCCACGTAGCCGCCGCTACCAAGCCGCTTCCCACAGTAGTGGGCAACGCCAAGGAGGTCACCGACCATCTGGCCGCAATGAGCGCGCATCTGGACACTCTGACCGAGTCGCTCAACCGCATGCCGCTGAACGAGACCATGGCAAACGTGCAGGCCATATCGTCGTCGCTGAAAAATCTGACCACCGAATTGCAGAGTTCGGACTCTTCGCTCGGACTGCTGCTTCACGACCCGGCTCTCTACAACAATCTGAACGCCACGGTGAGCAGTCTCGACTCCCTTTTCATCGACATAAAGGCACATCCTAAGCGCTATCTGAAGTTCAGCGTTTTTTAGACTCGGTCTAAACTGCGCGCACTTCAGTGGAACATCCGCCTTTTTCCATCGAACTTCCTTTGATATGGAGGGTTGTAGAATGGGGAAAGGCGGATGTTCCACGCCAGAGCCATAGATAATTACCTGATTTTCACTGCATATCACGAAATTTGCAGACCATCCGGAGAGGATTATTCTAATTATTTGGGATTCAGTGGTATTGCGTTTCTTTTGTAAATTCCAAATTTTTTCACAGTTGTTTTTATGAAAAAAAACACAGAATTTTGTAGTCGGAAAAGGTAAGCAGGCAAGCATCTTTTTCTGTTAGAGCTATTTG
>BLLX01000092.1 GCA_011959405.1 Muribaculaceae bacterium | reverse complement strand
CGGAGGAAGACAGGAGTTTCCAGTCTTTGGAAAGATGGTCGATTATATCCTCACCGCCATTACTCTCATATTTTCTTTCATCGGCTTTCAGCCCTTTCGACTGCTCCTTATAGAGCTTCTCTTCGAGCTTGCGGCGGGTGACATAATCGACACATCCGCCAAAACCTGAGCCGCTTATTATATATGCTATCATATGAAATTAAGAGCTTAATTTTGCGAAAAGTTCGCGGAAACGATTGAGGTAGTATTGCACATCGCGGGCCATGGCGTCGAGTCCGCGCTGATGGCAGAGACGCAGAAGCTGATTGAAATTGTTGCTCATGCCGGAGAGATTCCGGGCTATTCTCATTTCTGATTCATCGAGGCGTGGAACAATGTGGGGATTGAGCGTCACCGAGCGGATATATTCGCTGACATTTTTCATTCCCGTGCGCTTGACATTGGCAAGCAGGAGGGTGTTTTCAGCCTCGTTGTATCGCGTGTGCCGGACGTAGGACTGGCGTTCTTCTTCCGGCAACGCGGGACGTCCGTTGCGGTGTCCTGCCTTGAGATTCGATTTGCGGGTCGGGGATTTCGGTTTCATTGGCGTGGGGGATTGAGGGTTTGAAAATGGAGGGGCAAAGCGGATTCGGTACACCGGTGTACCGCTCCACCCGGTGTAATGGAGGGTGGCGAGGGGAGCAACATGGTTGCGACGATTTTTGTATCACAAAAATCTAACCTCGCTTAGCCCCTCCATTACCCCTGCGGATGGATACCGCCGCGCCCTGAATCACATAGATTTCAGATTCTTAATTTCTCACCTGAGAGTTTGCGGTTGATAAGTTCGCGGTTATCGTCAAAGAACGCTTTGAGAATGTTGATGACGATATGTGACGGTGCGAGATTCGGTACACCACTCACCCGTGCGAGTTTCTCCAGAGAGTCGCGAAGTTCGAGAGGAAGAAACACCGGTTTCTTCTCGCCGAGACTGACGATGCGGAGGTAGGTGTGTCTTAACGCATCGAAATCGGCATCCACCATTTTGGCACTGACGCGCGATTTCTTTGACTGTTCCATAGGTTCAGCTTGCTCAGCCTCTACCGGAATGTCAGACTGTTTTCCGGTTGTCAAATCCTCGGATACGGTCTTGTGTTCGCTCTCAGAGTCGCTTGGCGGTGTATCTTTCGGCATAGCCTCCGGCCTCTCTTCCGCTTCGGTTTTTGAAGATGACTTTGCTTTTTTCGGCGGTGTAACCGTTGTATCGGTACACTGGTGTTCCAGTTCAACCATATCTTTCGGCTTTCGAGTTCCTGATGCGTTGCCTCGCTGAGGCTCTGATTGGTCAGAGCTTTGATTGCATGACTGATTAGTCAGCTTGGCTTTTTTGAATCTCTTGAACTCTTCGCCATGCTTGCGGATGAACTCTTCGAGATTTGCAGGTTCCCATCTGACCGCACAAGGATTTAATTCCATGCCGGGAAACGGAGGCTTGCCATCATCGATGTTCCACGGTAATGAGTATTCGTTCATGAGAACCTCAGTCCTTCTGAGTTGTTCTGCCTCTGCTTTGGAATTTTCCTCTTCTTGTCGGAGAAATTCCTCAGCATTGAACTTCCTGGTTGTTCTTGATTCTCTCTTGGGTGCAGTCTGAGTCGCGCCCGCCCGATTGGCGTACTGACGCGCCTCGGACTCTGTGCCGATAATCGTAGGCTCGGCAAACCTATCTGGATTTGATTTAGCCATATCATTCTGGAATTGTGGTTGCCGAGAGAAAGTCCCGGCGACCGGGTGAATTGTTGAAATTTGATAAACTGATGAATCAGAGTGTTATCTATGACTATATCAGCATATTATATATTCATCATTGTTTCATCACTATTTTTCGGGCGGTGAGAAGAATGTTTTGGCGATGGAAAAGAGAAATTGCGTTTTCTCTCGGTGCCACACATTTTCTTTTCTCATTGCCTTTCATCCTTTGATGAAGTGTTGATGAATAACCGATGAGAAGAAAATGCACTGAAAAACAGCAGTCTGTCTCCATTTTCATCAGTTCATCAAATTTCAACGAGAAAAAATTATAAATTCTCTAACATCTGCCGGGTGACGGTGTAGTACCGTCCGCATCGGCGTGTCTCGACGTATGTTTCTTCGTTGAGGAACATTCCGACGGTATAGGTCGTGTAGCAGAACGAGTTGGAGGCTGGTCTGAGCTTCCAGCAGTCCTGCACCACCTTTCGGAGCTGGCTACGGTCAGCCTTGACCTGACGGTAGCCGAATAGGCTCAGGATGTCGTTGAAGCAGAAGTCTACCTCGTCGATTTTGCGCGAGTCCATTATCTCGGTCAGCAGCTCGGCAAGCTCCAGCTCCACACGGTTGCGGTTGGCGCGGATGATTCTCTGCAATGCCTCGGTGTCGAGCAGTGCGGGATTGAACCACATGCGGCTTTCCTCGGCGGTTATCAGCCGCCGATAGGTCAGGGCATGGAGAAAGGCCGGTATCTCGTAGCGGATTTTCTCCAGAAACGTGGTGTCGTCGGTGGTAAGCCTCGGAACCTTCCGCACCCAGTAGCGGGTCTCGCCGGGGTCGATGACCACGGGGAGATACTCGTTGTTGGAGCACAGTACGAACTTGGCGAAGAAGCTCACCTCCTCGCGGTCGCGCCCTTTTGCCTCCATCTTGTAGTTGTAGGTGGTGCTGAGGTTTTTCAGACGCTCGGAGTCCTCGCGCTTGTTGAGCAGCACCTCGTCGACCACGATGACGAGTTTGCCGTTCCAGTCGTCGTTGAACTGGCTGCGGAAGTTCTCGTTGGTGTTGAAGGTCACGTTTGCCTCAAAGAGCAGTTTGAGAAAATTGAGGAAGGTGGATTTGCCTGTGTTGCGCTCCTCAGACACCAAGAGCAGAATCGGGAGCTTCTGCAACGGCATGGTGTATAGAATTTGCAGGTAGTCAAGACCGAGGTTGTATTGTTCGCCGAAGATGTGGCGCACAAGAGATTCGATGCACGGACATTCTCCCTCGGCGGGGATATGGCTGAGCGGCGAATACTTGTTCTTGAAACTGCCGACTACCGGCTGGTAGTCCAGATGAGAGGGAACACAGCAGAAACCGTCGTATTTGGGGACATTGGCGAGAAAGTCCTTGCCGTAGTCCTGACGGATAGCCTCGATTGTCCACGGGATGCTGCGCTCGATGAGCTGTCCGGCGGCGTTTGGCTGTCGGACAATCTTGTAGTAGGTGGTGCCGATGCGCTCAAAGCGGTCATCGGCGGGAGGTGTAACTGTTACGTCTTCCATAGGCTCAGTTGTCGTTACAGGGGTTGATGATAGAATTGACTTCCCGCAGGCTGTAGCGGGTGCTTCCGTTCACCTTAAAGGGGTGGAGTCTGCCGTCCTTGGTCATGTTGTAGACCGTGGTCTCGCAGACACCGAGCCGCTCGGCAACCTCTTTCTTGGTGATTGACTTGTCCTGCTCGGCCTCCATGTAGAGGGGGAGCAGACGCTCGCGGGTGGCTTCGATTGTGTCCACCACAAGCTGATGGAGGTCAGAGAGGCGGACGTTGAGGATAATATCGGGAGAGTCAGGGTCGAGTGCCGACGCCTGAAGGAGGTCGAAAAGATTCAATTTCATCTGAGGGAAATGAATTTGAAAAGTTATATCGCCGAGTAACTTACATCACCCACAGCCCCGGCGACGAAAGAAGCTGCGGTGACGTGTCCCCGAAAGGACAAAGGAAGTGCTGTCGGCTATGTATTGTTAAAGCCGACGGTTGTTGCTGCCGGCCTGTCAGGGTCGGCAAAGGGCGTAGTTCACCCTTTCCCACGCCACGCCAAAAGGCAACGACATGAGGGCATCTGTTCCTTATACGGGGCAGATACAAGGGCGGTTGTGTCTTACTTTGCAATAAGGTAAGGCATACGCATTTCTTCTTCTTTTTAATTGATTGTTTTTGACGTACAGATTCTGTACGGGCACAGTTGTGGCTGTCGCAAAATTTCAGCTCGTATAGGCTCAATGACAGTTTATGGCTGTGCCGTTCTTTCTTCTTCTGCCGTTGTTCCACGCATTTAATCCGTTGAGCATCGCTTCCTTAGTGCGAGTTGTTGCCGGGTTAAACCGTTGCGGTTCGTTCCGCATTCAACGGCAGGCTTTTCATAGTGGTTCCGGATTCTGAGTCCGGTCTTATGATCAGGTACCTCGTTATTATTGTTACAGTGTCAATATCGGGCATGGCATCCGTCGGGGAGCATCGTTCCTGTTCCGGTCTATAAAGCTGAACGTGTCGCTTCGGGCGTGCGCTGCCTTCAATCGTTACATAAAGATAACAAAATTTTACGAGACTTCCAAATCTGCACAATCTCCCGTCGACGGTTGACTTTGTCGGCTATCGGGTGTGTATGATGTAGGTATGTCGATAGCGACCACAAGTGTCACGCCTGAACATGGGCACCGATGTCGGTGTAAGGTTCGGGTCTCTACCCGCACACCGATTTGTTCGCAAGGTATTGCGCATCCGGTTGCGAAATTCAGGCACACACCTCCGGGTGTTGTGCGTAGGGTCCGACCCTTCGGGGTCGGCTCATAGAGAGTCAGCCCACTCTTGGGCTGCGGGTTATGTCTGCGGCGGATAACGACGCGGCCGTCACGGCAGAGCAATCTGACGCTCCGCTATGGTAGCGAGATTTGCCACCGCAACTTTCCTAACAAGGATTTGTTCAAAAAAGTTCACGATTCAGCGAAAAAAGTAATCCATCGCCAAAAATAGTGCATGACCGGGCATTACGCCCCGCTGGCTTTGGACTTTCTTTTCAGTGGCAAAGATAGAATGTAATTTTCAATCCCGCCAAATATTGTCCGCCAGATATAGCACAAGGTTGTACATGTATATCGGGATATACAACCGGTATAGCGATTATAGAAAATCACCAGTTCAGTAAATCAGGCTTCAAGAGAAAATCGATCAATCCGATTGTAACGATACCTTCTTGATTTCTTTTGGGTTTTATGTAATCTTTAACTATGATGATTTTTTTGAAAGAATCATCAATGTTAAGCAGAGAGGCGGACTCTTGACGTTCTTTGGCATCAGTAGGCATTATAAAGGCTGACTGAATGTAGTAACGTTGGCTACCTTGATTCGCCACGAAATCCACTTCGTATTGCTTGCGGATTCTCTTGCCGTCTTTATCCGTTGTGCGATGCTCCACTACACCCACATCGACTTGGAAACCACGTATTTTTAATTCATTATAAATGATATTCTCCATAATGTGGTTTTCCTCCTGCTGTCTGAAATCAAGGATTGCATTACGAACACCTACATCAGTGAAATAATATTTTGACAGGGTGTTTATATATTTCTTACCCTTGATGTCATAACGTATTGCTTTTTCTGTTAAAAATGACTCACAAAGGTATGTCAGATAGTTATCGATTGTCTTATTGGACAAAGATACGTTTTTTATGCTTTTGAATGTGTTTGCCAATTTATTCGGATTAGTCGAAGACCCTATGGCAGACGCAATTATCTGAATCAATTCTTTTAGTTCTGGCTCACCCTTAATCTTATATCTCTCGACTATATCATTGATATATACTGTTGAATATAGCTTTTTGATATAGTCAATTTTTTTCCTGGGCGTTTCTAATGTTAATACATGTGGTAAACCACCATAAGTATAATAATCGCTCCAAGCTTCGATAGGATGCCGATTGTCAACAGACATAAATTCGGCAAAAGAGAGTGGATATACATGAATCTGGTCTCCTCGACCTCTAAACTCCGTGATAATGTCTGTGGACAAAAAACGGGAGTTGCTTCCAGTGACATATACATCTGCGTTATCTATCTTAAGGTAACTATTGAGTACGTCTTCAAACTCCGGCACATGTTGAACCTCATCAAGAAGTATGTAATACATCTTGTCATCCACCATCTTAGAATCGATGTGTGCAAGCAGCGCATCCGGATCACGAAGAGGAGCGTTTCGTCTATCTTCTAAATCTACTTTAATTATATGATCTTCAGGTATACCCTGCTCTTTAAGATAGTCACAGAATAAGTGAAACAATAGATATGACTTACCGGATCGCCTTAACCCAGTAACAATCTTTATAAGCCCGTTGTGCCTACTGGCAATGAGCTGATTTAGATAATAGTCGCGTTTAATAATCATAATATATTCCCAAAAACTGGTCATTTGACCGGATTTATGGAATGCAAAATTAGTTATTTAATTTTGACCCACCAAATATTTACTCCAAAAACATGGTCAACTGACCGATTTTTTGGAGTGGCTTGCTGTTTACCACATATCATTCTCTTTCTTGGACATGGCGGCGATTTCATCGGCTATCTCTTCGGAGGATAGCTTGATGTAGTCCATGAAGGTCTTTTGCGTCTTGTGGCCGCTGACGTGCATCATCTGGAGAATGGTGTACCTGTGGCTGAGGTACATGTTCGTGATGCCGGTGCGTCGGGCGGTATGGCTCGTCACACATTCATAACGTGGCACAATTACGTTGCCGTTGAGGTCGGTCTCCGGTTCCTTCTTCTCTTTTCTCAATGCCTCCTTCTGCTTCATGGTGAGCTTTGTAGGCACCTTTTCTTTCAGCGACGGCAACTGCTCCGACAGGTGTATCTAACATTTGAAAAGGGACCCGGATAGCATTTGAAAATGGGACCACC
>BLLX01000091.1 GCA_011959405.1 Muribaculaceae bacterium | reverse complement strand
CCCGTTGAGCGCCCCGTCAGCTAATCTGATGCAAACATAGTGACTTTCTCTCATTGGCGAGTATTTTGATGGCAGCTTCAGTGTCGCCACCTAATTGCTTTGCCTTGTTGAGTACCTGAATCTTCTCCGTTTCCTCGGTGGTGTAGCATAGATATTCCTCTGTTGACACCTCAGTGGCATAGACCGCTGATTGTGTACCGCCGAGACCAATCCACACCTCCTTGTAAAGCCGATTGGGGTTGTTCGCCATGTTGATACTGAGTATCTGGCTTTTCTCCTTGTCGGTCAGACCGAGCAACTCCTGAATCTGGTCAAAGCGGTTCATGTACTTGCGCTGGTCGAGCAGGATTTTACAATCGGAGTTGTTGATGATTGTCTCCTTGACAATGGGACTGGAGATTATATCATCGATTTCCTGAGTGACTACTACCGCCTCGCCAAAGTATTTGCGCACAGTCTTATAGAGATAGCGCATATACTCTGCCATGTTAGCCGAGGAAAGGGCCTTCCAAGCCTCCTCACAGATAAGGACTTTTCGGATACCTTTGAGTCTTCGCATCTTATTGATGAAAGCCTCCATGATGATGATTGTCACCACAGGGAATAATTCCTTGTTATCCTTGATGCTATCTATTTCAAAGACTATGAAGCGTTTACCGAGTAAGTCGATATTCTCTTTGGCGTTCAACAGGAAGTCAAACCGGCCTCCGTGGTAATACTGCCGCAGGGTAGTCAGGAAGTTGTCGATGTCGAAATCCTGTTTGTAGATGGGGATAGGACGCTGTGCCATTTCCTGACGGTAATCGTCGCGCATAAACTCGTAAAATGAGTTGAAGCATGGCACTATGTTCTTATCCTTATTCATCTTGTCAAGGAACATCGACAACGCCGAGCCTAATTCGCCGCTTTCGGTCTTTGTCACCCTGTCGTCCTCTGACTTCCAGAGTGTCAGGAGCAGCGTCTTGATCGAGTCCTTCTTCTCCACATCGAATACACCGTCATCTGTATAGAAAGGATTGAAAGAAATCGGGCTGTCCTCGGTGTAGGTGTAATAGACTCCATCCTCGCCATGCGTTTTATTATGAATCAGATTGCAAAGGCCTTCGTAAGAGTTGCCGGTATCAATCAGGAGGATATGCGCTCCCTGTTCATAATATTGGCGGACAAAATGGTTGGTGAAGAACGATTTGCCGGAGCCTGACGGTCCAAGAATGAACTTGTTGCGGTTGGTAGTGATTAATCCGTACCAACATTTATTTATTTAATACTGAATATCAGTTAATTATAGTATAAAACACATCAATATTAATATTTTTAAAGCATACAATTTGCATACAAATAGAGTGATTATAAGAAAACAGAAAAGGATATTTGTTGTTAAGGGGTAAATGTGGTAGGAGATGTTTTTATATCTGTTTTCTCTCGTTTTTCAGTGAAAAATAGACATGATACTGGCAAAAAGAGAAAGAAACTCTGTTTTTCTTTTTTCGCCAGCATATATAATTTGCTGTCAATAGAAATAGGTTTAAATTGGTTTGGATATATATACAAAAGAATAAACTAAACTTTCGGGAGCGGGAAGCAATAATGATGTAATCCGTTGTTCCATATTTGAATGAATTGATTTGTTGTCTGTACGTTACCCAGTAGCCCATAGCCAAAAACTTTTGGATTAGCCGCCAAACCACATACTAAAGGAACATGGCGATTAGAACTGATAAAGAAAGAACATTAAAAGAAGACCGACAATAAGTACAATATATCTGATACTTAATACGGCCTTATCTGAGTATTTGGTATTATAAATATTATCTTGAAATTTCTCAAATAAGATGCGAATCCTTTTCTTATTATAATATATGTACACAACAATCCAGGGAAGTATAAAACCGATTACCCATACAATAAATGTTGTTAGTTTAGACATATATGAAAAAAAGAAATCTCCTGTTAAAAAAAACGAGAATAAAAAAGATGCGAACATATAAGTTATTGAAATAACTTCCGATAATATACAACTTGCACCAAAACGCGGAAATTCCTCATTTTTCAAACAAACTAAATAATATCTATAGAATAGATAGTCAATAATCTTTTTCATAAGCAACTGTTACAAAATATCAATTATATTATTGTCAGTAATGGCTGGCAGCTAATCGCTGTTTAGGCGATTTAGGTGCGTGTTACTGATATTATTTGTTAGACTTAAATAATTCATAAATATATGAACAAGCATCCTCTTCATTACAAAAAACTTTTTCGCAATTCCGTCCTCCACGTTCATCAAAATAAAAAACTTCCCATTTGCTATAATTTTGATATAGGACTATTTTGTCCGACTCAATGTTCCCATTAAGCGAATATTCATTTGGATTAACACCCAGCTTGTCTAATTCTTTTTTTAATATATCTTTGTTCATATATATTATCAGTAATTTATTTATAACCGCACCTTATGGTGTCGTTCCTACACTTCTAAATCATAGCCTAATCATCCAAACAATCCAGCTTTCAAATTAGACTATCCGCAAATATAGGAAAAGTGCAGTACACCACGAAGATGCACTGCACTTTTCTCCACATATTGTGCGGGCTTTAACATTTACAGTTTGTATCCTTTGTTTTCCCGGTTTATGGCTTGCCCAGTCGGTTGGCTTCCTTTTTTAACCGCTCGGCTTGTTCATTGAGCAGCCTTGCACGTTCCAACGCTTCCGCCTGCTTCCTGGTGCGGTATTCAAAATCCGTCACCGAATCAGTCAGGTTTTGGATGAAAGCGTTATCCCGTTCCCTACTAAAATTCGTTTCCAGCAAATCAAGGCAGCCCCCGTCCGCTTCCCCTTTCATCAGAATGTAGCGGTATTTCATATCGTTGTCCTGCAACTGCTGCATTCGTCCAGCCAAACGGACATTCAGGAACAAAGAAACGAAACAGACAACCAGCCCTGCCAAAAAAACAAAAAGTTTCGGGTGTAACAAACCGCTTATCCTCCGGGACAACGATGCAGGTTCGGTTTCCGCTTTTTCAGTTGTGCGCTCCTTACGGTAAGAATCCAACGCATCCAGCATTTCTTTCAGACAACGGTAGGTAGCCGTTACAAATTTCCTCACTTCTCCGATGGATTGCTGTTGCTCCTGTTCCGCATTCTTTATGTCGGCAAGTTGGCTTTGGATAGCCTGCAATTCCTTTTCGGGAACAGCCGGGCTACTGTGGAGTTCCGATAATGCCTGCTCGATTGCTCCCAACCGTTCGAGAGTTTCCTCCCGGCTGGCTGGCGTTACCTGTGCTTCCTGCTTCCCTTTCAGTTCCGTAACCATAGAGAGAAGCCCCTCTAAAATCAAATTGTCTTCCATGTCTTTACAGTTTAAGTCGTTTTTTCTTTTTCTTCTTCTTTCTCAAATTAAAATTAGGTTCTTCATCCACTGGGGGAGAAGAAGCGGAAAACAGACCGAGCGAACCAGTTATCAACGGACTGTCAGCCTTGCCCGGTGCAAGTGCTTGCTCCCGAACGGGCGCGAAAGTTGTTTGCCGTTGGCTTCCGGCAACATTCATTCCTGCATACCCGAAACATTTGTCCAGTTTGGAAAAACTGAAACTCCGGTCTATCTCCGAACCCTTGAACGTGTATTCACCTTTGGAAAAGGATATGCCCTGTATCTCGTCGGTCTGTCCCTTTCGTTTGAACCGGACGGTAATACCCTTTTCTGCTAACCGCTCCTGTAACTGCTGCCAGTTACGGGATTTGCCGATTTCGTTCTTCACAGCCGTGTAAATCTCGTATTTCGACTTGTCCGGCTCTTTCAGTCGGTGCTGCTTTACCTGTTCTTTTCCACCAGCGAAATAAAGCCCGTGTTTGGCTTTCAGCTTCTTGCATACCTGTTCGTTACGGTACATATCGTTCCTGTCCGAAATGGTCTTGCCGTTATTGTCTATGCGGTTGAACACGATATGCACGTGCGGATGTTCCCGGTCTTGATGACGCACGATGATATACTGCGTATCGGTGATTTTCATTTCACGCATATACTCCTGCGCAAGTTGTACCATCTTCCCGTCTGTCAATTTGGGCGCATCCACTGTCGAATAACTTAACGCAATATGTCCGACAGGCTTCTTCAAATCGGGATTCATCCCGGTCTGCATACAGAAGCTGCGGATTATATCGCCCCGGCTTTCAGTCAGAACCCCGTCCGCATCAAGCAAAACCGCCTGTTCCTTACCAAGCACATAGTTCACACAGCCCTTAAAACCGCTTCCCTTTTTTATTTTTCCAATCATCCGACAAATGGTTTATGATTTCAATAATCCGGTTTTTGAGCTTCACCAGTTCCACCGCCACCAGTGCGAAACCTCCGGCATTCGCCCGGTGCGCCAACTGGTTGATGTTGTTGGCTTCCCCTGCCAGTTTGCGGATGGTGTCCGCGTCCTGCCTGTTCAACCGGGGTATGACCTCTGCCGAAACAACCGCCTGCCTTACATACTCACTGACACGCAACCCGGCTTCCCCGGCTCGCTTCCTGATGGCGTAATACTGCAACTCGGTCAGTTTCGTACTGACAACCCGTTGCTGCTTCTCTATCCGTTTCTTTGCCGGACGTCCCCCCGGCTTGTCCTTTATACTCGTCATGGTTTTTTACGTTTGAATGGTGTCTTAAAAATTGCGACCAACGGGAGAAATTTTTCTTTGCGGTGAGCAAAGCAAGGTAGTTTCGGTTTACCGAAACATAACCTTGCTCTCCAAATAAACCGCCAGCCGTTGATAGTCCTGCCGGATTAAATGCCCCTGCCTCTCTTTTGTCTTGGGGCGGCACGTTGTCCGGTTTCCTGCTTCGTTTCCTGCACTTGGCTGGCTTCGTTTTTCTGTTCCTGCTTCCTGCCGCACAGATAATCGTTCAAGTCCGAATATCCCCTGTAATTGTGCGAGAAGTCACGCACACGGTAGGAGTATTCCAATTCGATAGCCCGTGTCGCTTCATATCCAGCCTTGTCATTGTCAAGCATACAGTGGATGCGTTCATACGGGTACAGCACGTCAATGGCTTTCGGCACGTTGACAGTCGAATTAAGAATGACATAGTCCTGTCTGTCAAGGTCGGGCATGGTCGGACAGTTCTTCATCCGGAGCGTGAGGAAAGAAAGATAGTCCATAAACCCCTCAAATACCAGACACTTCTCTCTCGGCTCTCCCTGCTGCCGTATATGGGTGATGTCTTTCGGGGCAATGCAGCCTTTGAAAAAGGAATTGCGAACATCGTAACCTCCTGCCATGTTCGGGAAACCGATAGCAAAGAACGGTCTGCCGTTATTGGTAAAATGGAGTTCCTTACATTCTCTTTTTGCCAGTTCGACATTGATACCCCGTCCCTGCAAATAACGGAGCAATGCCGGATGGGTAAGGTCACGGACTTCCAAATGCTGGAAGCTCGGTTCTGTCCTACGCTGGGGAAAAGAAAAACTGACCGGACGGACGTGCGGTGTCTGTTCCGCTATCCGGTTTAAAAGGTATGGCAAGCTGTCTGAACAATAGAGTTCCTTTGCCAGTGCGATGATGTTGCCGCCCTTGCCTGCGCCAAAGTCATACCAAAGGTTGCGGTCAGTGTTCACCTTGAAAGACGGTTCGTGTTCCTCCCTTAACGGTGATTTGTACCATAAACCGTTACCCTGCTGCTTGACAGGAGAGTAACCTAAACTGTGCAGATAGTCTGCGATGGGTATTTGTTTCACATCTTCGATGTTCATAACATTTTCTTTTTGGGGATTAAAAAATAGTTGAAAAGTGCGCCAGTCCTGTTTAGTCCGTTATATATACACCCGTACCATACTAAACCTGCCTGTTCCGATACTGGGAAATAGTAAGTCCGTTCCTCTTGTATATACACCCGGACTAAACCAAACTGACTTTTAATAATGGAAATCGGGATTATAGCGGTAGCCCTTGCCCTCTTTCACAATCATGCGCTTGTTCACAAGAAACTTGTTAAGCGACACAAGAACATTGCGTCCACGCTCGTAACCGATACTCGCATAACCCTGTTTCAATGCCGCTATGACATTGGAATAGCCTTGTACCACCTGCTTGCCGAAACCGTTCTCCAACGCTTCCCGGTGTTGCTGTTCAGTCAGTTCCGTAAGCGAAAAGTTCCTGTCCTGCTTAGGTTGTTGGAATACATAATCATCCACGATTTCGGGTAAAGCGTTGTCATTGATACGGAATGCGAACGGGTCAAATTCCCGGTCACGTATGTGCATCGCCTTTACCTCGCTTATGTTGCCGTCCTGCTGGCTTTTCGTGATTTGCAGGACGGTTTCAGCCTTGTTGTTCAGTTCCGTACCGATATGCCCCCTTGTGTTGTCATCCCCCTTGTTCAAATGCAGCACGGTGTGGATATGCAGGTTATACCCACTTGACCAGCGCATCAAAAGGTTGATTAGGTCGGTTGATTCGCTGGGGCTGTTGATGTCGTACATCAAGTCACGGATTCCGTCAATGATGAGCAACCCCACATCGGGCATATTTTCAAGCATATAGTCGATAATCTGTTTCCGCTTGTCGGGGGTCTGCTCTCTTAGCACGATGAAAACAAAATCGTCCCTGTCCTTGTCGGTAGGCAGTCCGGCAAGTCGCAAAATACGCTCCATGACCTTATGGCAATGGTATTTGCTCTGCTCGGTATCTACATAGAGGATTTTCCGTTTGTTCGGTGGTAGGTATGCCGAATACTTGTATCTAACATTTGAAAAGGGACCCGGATAGCATTTGAA
>BLLX01000090.1 GCA_011959405.1 Muribaculaceae bacterium | reverse complement strand
TGATGGTCATATGTTTTACGGTCTTGGCGGATCTCTGTCGAATTTTGTGCAAGTTAATGGAGCTTCTGCATTCTTAAAGCAGTTGAAGCCCGGAGCATCGCTTTTTGTGGGATATTGGTTTACTCCTACCAGCGGTCTGCGTTTTAATGGAAGTTTCAGCGGTGTTCCCGATGCTCCGTCCAATCGCATGGTTGGCACAGATCGTAAGGGGGTGTTCTTGGGCTTGGATTATACATTGAATCTTAATTCTGCATTCGGAGGTTATCGTCCGACTGAATTCCTTGAGGTTGATCTTAATGTTGGTCTTGCAATTGCACATGTTAATAAATATAGAGGGATAAAGAAGATTTATCCCGGTATGGAAGCAAGTGTTCAGGCATTGATGCGCATAAACCCGAATTGGGGTATTTATATTGAACCGCAGGTAAGAATCTTTGCCAAGAGATTTTATGATGAAAATCATATTGTAGGTCACTATCGTGATTTTTGGACATCCCTTAATCTTGGTGTGCGGTACACTATTGGCGAGCATAACTTCGACTATGCGGAAAGTTGGGGCACTTTTGCCAGAGCTTTCAAAAAAGGATTTGTTGAAGTCGCAGGTGGTGTAGTGTTCCCTCGTCCACTGTATGGCAAGACAGGATCGGCGTATAATGCTGCCTTTGGGCGCTGGTTTACACCTGTTTCCGGTTGGCGCATAGGTTTGGATGGCGAGTTTATGTTCAGTAGCCCGCGGTATATATCGGCTGCAGTTGCCGCCGATTATCTGGTGAACATATCCTCTGCGGTCGCAGGATGTAATCCTGATAGATTTTTTACTGTAGTCGGAAGCGTGGGAGTATATGGCGGTGTCGCAAATTTTTACAAGGGAATGGATCCTGTTGCAGGTGTGCGTGCCGGACTGCAGGGACGTTTCCGTGTAAGTGACAATCTTGACATATTTGTAGAGCCACAGGGTCTGTTGCTTAAGTCTCCGACAATCACTGGCAGCACTATCTCTCCTCAGGTGCGTGTGATGGCAGGTCTGTCATATAAACTAGGACATACACCGGCATCGTTGGAAGCTGCGGAAGCAGCCGGTATTCAAAAGCATGTTCCGTTCTATCGTTCCAATCGTGGCCAACGGGCCAATTTCGCTTCACTTGCCGGTGGCCCGGGTGTGTTCAGCCTTTCTTCTCAAGGTGGTTCGTTTCGAGTTTCTGGTGCGATCGACGCTTATGCTGGACGATGGTTCTCGTCTGTGTCAGCTCTTCGTCTTGGCATGAGCTATGATTTTGCCACCACGTCTTATGTCAATGCACAGATAGGATCATTGCATCTTGACTATATGTTTGATGTGAGCAACATGTTTGAACGGGATGACACCAGAAAATTCAGCATTCTTGGTTTTGTTGGAGCGGGATTTGGTTGGAGTAACCTATCTTCACGTCCTATAGGAGTTATGGCCCAGGGTGGTCTTCAGTTCCGTTACGGACTTAATCAGGATATCGATCTGCATATTGAACCGTCTATAGGATTGTGGGCACGCAGATTGTTCATACATCCGGCTTTCAACGCGAACAGGAATCGTGCAGTGGGCATGGCCCGCCTGATGTTTGGGGCAAGCTATAAGTTCTGATTGCTTTCTGATTGGCAGTTTGTATAATACATTCGGCGCCATCATCTCATATCGGATGATGGCGCCGAAAACATTTATTAGATATTGTATTTTCAGAAGATCGGGAATTTGGACGGCGACAGCACATATTTGTGCTCAAATTCCTCTTGGCTCATGGTTAGCATCATAATGCCCTGAATAAGAGTGATGATGCCCCATAGACCGCATGTCACCAGTGACAGCAGGATGGTGAATATGCCGGCTTCTGTCTTGCCGATATAGAAATAGTGTATTCCGAGAGTGCCGATCAGAATGGCCAGAACTCCTGCCGCGGTTTTGTCCTTGTCGGTCTGCCCGCAGTTGCCGACGCTTCTTCCGGCGGCGAGAAGCTGCTGAAGTTCAGGAAATGTAAACAGTGGTGCCCATTCTCCTCCGTCCACGCTCACCGGAGTTTTTTCTGTTACTTTGTAGGCAAAGATTTGCTCTTTTGTCATCGGACCCACAGTACGGCCTTCGATAGTGATGTAATATTCCATTGCTATGAAATGTTTATGAGTTATATGGCAAAAGTAAATATAAATATATTTTCACACAATGGTTGAGGGAATGAATTTTCTGGATAATGATGAACTGTGTGTTTCAAGCAGCCTGTGCGGACTGGATTTGTGTATGTCTTGGGTTTTGCTTAATTTTGTGACATATCAGCTAATACAGTCATAATTATGTATAAATCCATAGTTGTTATGGCGGCTGTCCTGATGGGATTCTGCCATAATATTCAGGCATCGTCTGTTATTCCCCGTCCGCTTACTGAAACTGCAGTTCCTTCCGGGGATTTTGTGCTTTCGCCGCGTACGGTGATTTCATATGACCGGTCGTTGCTGCCGCAGGCAGAATATCTGTGCGGCGTGTTTGCCGGTTCCACCGGATGGGATCTGTCGCTTCGGGAAGGACACAAGGGGCATATACGCCTTGTGGTCGATTCTGCTGCTGTGCCGTCGCCGGAGGGCTATACGCTTCAGGTCACGCCAAAAGCGGTGACTATTACCGGCCACGATGCGGCCGGTGTGTTTTACGGCATACAGACACTTTTGCAATATCTTCCTGCAGAAATCTATGGTGACATACGCAGGCCCGGCATGCGGTGGTCCGTGCCGGCTGTTACTGTCGCCGATGCTCCGGCCCACCCGTGGCGCGGCATGATGCTTGATGCCGCAAGATATTATTATGACAAGGATTATGTCAAGAAATTCATTGACATGATGGCTATGTATAAGCTCAACAAACTGCAGTTCCATTTTATCGATGACTGCGGATGGCGTCTGGAGAGCAAGAAATATCCACGTCTGACCGAGGTCGGCGCATGGTCCGGCCAAGGAGCGCAGCGTAAAGGCGGATTCTATACACATGAGGATATACGGGAGATTGTGGAATATGCCGCGGTGCGAGGAGTGGAAATCATTCCTGAGATCGAGTTTCCCGCTCATATTCTCTCGGCTGTGGTGGCATATCCGTGGCTCAGTTGCACAGGCGTGCAGCATGAAGTGCCCGAGCAGCATTTTATCTCGCGCGATCTGTTGTGTGTAGGCAAGGAATCCTCGCTACGTTTCCTCCGAGATATTCTTGACGAGACAGTAGAGCTGTTTCCGTCGCGCTACATCAATATCGGAGGTGACGAAGCGGTGTACTCGCGTTGGGCAGAATGCCCCGATTGTCAGGCACTGATGCGGCGTGAGGGCCTGTCGAAGCCTTCTGATCTTCAGGGCTGGCTCACAGACAAAGTGGCCGGATGGATGAAGCAGCGGGGCCGTACGGTGGTTGGCTGGGAGGAAATCATAATGCGCGGAGAGGTGTCCACGCCTGTGGTGGCTCTGATATGGCACAATCCTCAGGACTCGGTGGTGGCCACATCGGCCGGTCATCAGGCAGTGCTGACTCCTGCATCGCATCTTTATTTCGATTTTCCGGAAAGTTCTGTGGCCGGCGAACCGCAGCATGCTACATGGATGCCGCCGGTATCTTTGCGTAAAGCCTATGAGATGCCTGTCAATGATTATTCAGACGGTAGCTTGGTGCTCGGAGTGCAAGGCTGTATCTGGAGCGATCAGTTCATACATGGCACCAGACTTCAGGATCTGCCGTTTCTGAATGAAAACAGGTCGGAACGTTATGTGGAATATTTCGTATTCCCGCGTCTGCTTGCCTTGTCGGAACTTGCATGGACCCCTTCATTGCAGCGTAGCTATGATGACTTTCGCTCACGTCTCGGATCGCATTTTCCCCGGCTTGATGCCAAGGGATGCAACTATCGTGTGCCGGAACCGGAGGTGTCCGAAGCCACAGGCGCGGATGGCCGTGTGACCTTCACTGTCACTCCCAATGTGGAGGGGGCCGATATACATTACACTGTCGACGGCACTTATCCCAATTTCAGGTCGGCGCATTATACAGGCCCTGTCACTGTGGACCACCGTTCGGATTTTATGGCCGTGAATGTGGTGGCTCCCGGACATCAGTCGTTGCCGTTCATGATTCAGCCGGACTATTCGGAGTATGCCGATCTGGGCACATATACGGTCTCATGGCGTCCGCTAACCGTCCAGACTTCTCCGGCGCCTTGGAAGTTTGAATGCACAGGCAAGATAACATCCAACGGCACCTGGCAGGTTTCATTTGTGAAGCAACGTGGGGAGCATGACCTGGTGCTGAAGGATATGCGACTGTTCAAGCGCGACGGGCAGATAGCCAGAGCCGAACAGAAATCTTCGTCGTCATTCATTCTGACTGTGGATGATTTTGAAGCCGGTACACCGTTCTTTATAGAGGTTACCGCACACGGTGACGGCGGAAATGATTCAGCCGGACTTGTATTTATTAAGAAACTTGACTGACACGATGATTATATCTAAGATTCTTGATGTGGTGCTACTCGCCAGTTGGCGTTATCCGTCGGAGTGCTGGGTGGATTGGTCGCAGTTCAGATGTTCACGCTGATTGTCATAACCGGTCCGACAGGTTCGGGCAAGACCGATGTAGCGGTCTCTGTGGCCAAGGAGTTGGGATGCGACATCATATCCGCTGATTCTCGCCAGATTTATCGTGGAATACCGGTGATCACGGCTGCGCCGTCTCAAAGCCAGCTTGAAGCCGTCAGGCACCATTTTGTCGGGTGTCTTGATCTGAGTGAATATTATAGCGCCGCGTGTTTTGAATCGGACGTGCTGGCTCTTATCGGGCGTCTTAAGGCGCGTGGCGACCGCTATGCGGTGATGTGTGGCGGCTCCATGATGTATGTTGACGCTGTGGTGCGTGGCCTTGACGATTTGCCTGCCATATCCGATGATGTGCGTTGCGATGTGCTGGAACTCTATAATAACGGAGGTCTGGAGGCCCTGCGTGAGGAATTGCGGGTGTCTGATCCAGAGTATCTGGCAGTGGCTGATGTCAATAATCATCGCAGGTTGATTCATGCCGTGGAGATCATACGCCAGAGCGGATGCAAGTTTTCGTCGCTTAGATCGGGCGTTGTCCGCGAACGCTCGTTCCGTACGTTGAAATATGCTGTCGACATGCCGCGCGAAAAGCTCTTCGCGCGGATAAACTGGCGTGTCGAAGCCATGGTGGCGGCCGGTATGGAGGAGGAAGCTCGGTCTGTGTATCATCTGCGCGGGCTGAATTCCCTGAACACGGTGGGCTTCAAAGAGATGTTTGCATATTTTGACGGAGAAATGGACCGAGACACGGCCATTGCCCGTATGGCTAAAAATACTCGGGTATATGCGAAAAAACAGCTTACATGGCTTCGGCGCGATCAATCGGTAAGGTGGGTGACACATGCCAGTGATATTTTGCCGGCGGTAATGCGTGATCTGCATGAATGATCCTATAAAATCATGCCCGGAACACTGTTAAGGCGTTCCGGGCATATTTTTTCAGGTATCTTGTCATAGAGTCATATCCTCTAAGGCGATATAATGCTGGTAGGGATGGTCGCATCCCGGGCATGTCTTGGGCGGTTCGGTGCCTGTTTCTTCATATCCACACACCAGACATCGCCATGTTACGGTTTTTTCGCGTTTCCAGAGTGTACCGTCCTGAATATGTTTCAGATATGCAAGAAAACGTTCACGGTGCCGTTGTTCGATTTCAGCGATGGCACTGAAATGAGAAGCTATTTCCTTGAATCCTTCCTCTTTCGCTACTTTTGCAGCTTCGGTGTAGAATTCCACTCCTTCATGCAGTTCTTCTTCGGCGGCTATGGTGAGATTTTCGGCCGTAGTGCCGATCACTCCGGCGTCTACAGGTGCGGTCACTTCTACAGATCCGCCTTCGAGGAACTCGAAGAATGTCTTTCCGTGGCGCAACTCATTGTCTGCCGTCTCAAGAAATATTTGCTTGACAGGGAAGTACTTGTCTTTCTCGGCCTGTTTTGCGTAATATGTGTAACGCGTGTAGGCTGCGGATTCGGCCATGTAGGCCGCCACTAAATATTGTTCGGTGCGTGTGCCCTTGATGCTTTTCTTAGTCATGGTAGATATCGGTTTTGTTATTGTAATACGTTTTTCTGTCTGATACAATAACATTAACAATCCGGTACCTGATTATGTTCAGTGCGCCGGGCGGTGGATCAGGCGGTTGAGAGTGCGGTCGAAAGCGACGTTGCGGTACACGAATACCTTCTGCAGCAGCAGGTTCCAGAATACCGAAGCGAGTAGCGAGACCGATAGACGGGCCACGGTGAAGCGCAGGTTGCGGGCCACGCCCCATGAGTCGAGCACTGTGCTGGACTGAAACATATTGTTGAGCAGTTCAGTTCCGTAGGTATTGAGAAGAAGCGAACCGATCCATACCAGGGCATATTTCACCGCCACATTGGCCACCGGACATGATCCGGCACGGAAAGTCCACCGATAGTTCAGGGTGCAGTTGACCGCACCGCCGGTCACAGCACCTATTGCGGCTGAATATGATGCGTCAAGCCCTATCCAGGCAAAGGCGGCGAACGACATGCCGAAATCGGCCCATGCCGACAGTTGGCTCACTATCATCGCCTTGAGCAGCCATATACGTTTGATTATCCTGTGCTTGATCCCGGTAAAATCCATATAAATTATTTCAGAGCGCGTAGAGCGTATGTCCTTTCGCGTAGAAATGCTCCGAGTGTGGCGGGCGACTCTTTGTGGCGCGCCTGCTCCTCGACCGATATGGGAT
>BLLX01000089.1 GCA_011959405.1 Muribaculaceae bacterium | reverse complement strand
CAAACTTATATCGCTGTTTCTCTACTTCAAGCAGACCCTTCTTTTCATAAAGAATGGCACTGTCGAAGCCTATTATCTCTGACGGTTCCTTCATGATATATTTGTCCGTTTCGCAATACACAGCATCAAACGTCAGGAATGTAAATATTAAGCCTACAACTGAGAGAAGCATCCAACCAATGGCATATATCCGTGAGATAGTATTATACACCGCTTTTTTACCGCGAATGAAATATACCGCACAACCCGAAAGGGCGGTAATCCAAAATAGTACATAGCCTAACCGCCAACGTAACTGCAAACTGTTCAACACCACAAAGAGGAACAGTACCAGCATCACGGCATGAAAAGCCACCAACAATATCTTCTGCCACTTATTCATAATACCTGTGTTTTATCTGATTAACGCGGATTCCCTCTTTGTTTTTCATAACCAGTTGTTTTTAAGGACGCGTCGTGAATAAATCGGGGCGTAGAAAAAACAGAACCACACGTTTAGCAATATATATCCGGGCGTGTCTTGTTTTATGGCTATTGCTATATTGCGTTGTATGAACACAGAGACAGCGATAATCAAAGCGATATAAAATATACCGCCTATTTTCGAGTCAATCAGTGGCGTATAGAACACTGCCGCTAATGTATATAGCAGCCAAAACAGTTGCACATTGCGAAGGAATAGATAGACCTTGCGCTTTGGAAATGTCTCCGATGCCTGTTTGCCGTCTGCCTTGCCGCTCAGGAAATATAAACTCAGGAAGGGATTGACAAAGAAGTTTCCGCAGAGTATCAATGACAGATACCTGCCACCGTATCGTACACGGCTAATACGGATATTGGCAAACAACAATCCCATCGCCGAAGCCATAAGCAGTAGCTGTGCTACTTTAGCCACATCAGAGTGCAGCCATAACTTACCGTCAAGCCACCCACCACTTATCCCGACAATAAGGACAGCAGCGTAAACCAGCAATATAAAATTACCGACAATTGCAGTGATATATAATGATTTATTCATTCAAAACCGGTTGTTAATGCTTTAATGGTATAATTCCAACTCATGATATATAAAAAGAATTACAAGCAAAGCGGCTCCGATCTCTTTATACTTGCTCCTGAACGCAAAGACCACATTTTCCGTCTGTAAGAATATCAGCAATATATTTGCGACCAACAGACACCAATTAATCTTAGTAGACCCTCCGGCAAAAAGAACAGCGAAAGAAAAGAAGAACGTAATCGCGAACAATACTACAATTATCCATTTCGCCCGATAAATCAGTTTCAATGCTTGCCTCCTTTTTTATTATCCCTGACAGATTTTATCGGAGCCGGTCTAACAGCTTTGTTTGGCATTACGTTTTCAAGCATGTCCCTGACGGTCTGCTGAACTTTGATTTTTAGATATACCGATTCTTGACGTTTATGGTCGATGGTTTTCACATACAACGTATTGTTGTCATGCCAGAAGATAGTGCTAAGCCCGGATTCTTCGGTCTGACAATAAGGTCCTTCACCACTGTATTGAAGACTCTTGTATGACTCAAATTCATATATGAAGTTTCCTTCGCGACGAAAGACTCTCAAATCTAAGGGCCAGTCGCAATCATAACCGACCTGCGACACATAAATCCCATTGGTGTTTATCGCCGTGGGACAAGCCGCGCGACAGATATATTTACCGTTCTCAGAATCAAACCACCATATTGCATCGTCATGCGGCGATTCAGGGATATTTAAACCATATAATTTCAGTTCAGGCAGAAATGTTAGCCATCGTTTGTTAAAACCAAAATCCAAGTTATCATAAATAGCATATATTTCTTGTTGCCAAGCAGAATCAAGACGTTCAAATTTAGCTTGCGATTCCTTCAATACCATAGAAACAATATCATTATCGGCAATGGTATCAGCCGGAATGACATTATAGCGCGAACACTCTCTTTCGGCTTTAACATATTCCGTTTCGCTTATTTTCTCCACAGAGAAAACTGTTTGTGCGGACGCAACAGAAGCATACACCATCACAATCAGCAATATCCAAAATTGTTTATCGGTCAGTTTCATATATCAATCTGTCGTTTTCTTTATAGTTCCAAAACTTACGGTAGCAATTGCCTTGACCGTCATAATATTTCCATTCTCCAAACATACACCCTAAATATTCAGCAGGATATACATACCTATCAAATGCTGTCCAGCCTTCCATTCGTGTTTGCTTATCAGGAGATTTAATTGTCAGATATCCGATCGAATCACAATGTATTGTAATATCCGACAATATACTTAATATATTGTCGTTCCTTGTAACGCTATCCAATGTAAAAGGTATGCTGAACCTATAAGATGATACCGGATTTAATATGTCATGGATTTTCTTTATTTGGGATAACTCATAGGCTTTTGTTTCAATTTTGAACCATACCATATTATCCGGTTCGTTTTCCCACTGATGAGCAGGACTATAAAATTGGTTTATAATAGAATCTTCCTCTTCATTGAAAACTTCTACCAAATAACTGCCATCAGATAAATTATAATATCTGAAACGAATATCTATGCCCATGTTCCCCTCATATAAATAGCCGTTGATAGTTTGCTTAAAGTTTAATTGAGACATTGCTTCCGGCAACGTATGATTAGATACGTTATACGATTCAATTCTGCTTATTATACTGTCAAGGTTTTGTTTAATATCGCTTATCCTATGATCAGCTGTGCTATATCCCATAAGAATGATACCACAAATAGATAGCACAATTATTATTACAAAGCCTATGGCAATGGAATATGATACTATTTTCTGACACCTTTTCATCGCTTGCCTCCTTTCCGGTAGATAAATTGATTGGGTATGACATCGGACTCAGTGTTGTAACGGGCAAAGAATGGCAATATATATTCTGTTAGGTCGCGCTCTATTTCGCTCCTTAGTTTCATGACATCCGTGCCTGAGGTGATACAGTACCATTTATCCTCTTTGACCGTAAGCAAGCCGCCGATTCTATACCGGATAGCACACTCATATTCCTTAGGGAAAGAGGGTACAATCCCTGTGTGTTTGTAATCTTCATGCTCCAGCCAAAAAGCACCTGTAAATATACCGACATTCAATGTGAAGCGGATTTGATTGGCATCATTCCATTTATCATTTTGAATGTTCACACAATAACCTATCGAACCATTGCTTTTGAAGAAATGATTGCCTCGTTTCTTGAAATCATTATCTTTCAGATAATCCGTTATCTTTTCAAATACGAAAGTGCGTTTGCCTTGGATGTCCATTTTCGGTAATTTGTGCCTGTCTATTTTGATTAGAATACCCAATATGAGCATGACGATCGCTCCGAATACCGGAGTTTGCCATGATATAGTTTGCTCGGAAGGATTGGAGCGCCATCCCGTTACGATGCTTGTCGAATTGAAATCAGCCACAAACATATAGATTCCTATGCCAAGCATTATAGCCGAGCATATCATCAGGATTATGAATCCTTGTCGCTGAAATCTACTGATGTGGCGATTCATACGCTAATAATCATTGGCTGATCGCTGTCGAATTATATAGATAACCGATATACAGTCCAATAAAGAAAAGTGTCGCAGATAGAATTGGATAAATCACTGCGAGTCGTCGATACACAGAAATATTATAGACATCATGCTCGCAGATTATCGCTCTATATCGTTTCTTTCGCAAAAGCAACCACCATAAAGCGGCGAGTTCGAGAATGAACATGGCTGAAATTAATATTTTCACATCAAATTTCTTCAAATCAATAATATCTGTAACATCAGCCGAAATCATTACAAAACCGATTATCCCAAAAATCGGACACAGGACACTGAGCACAGCCAACAGAGGAACGAAGAATCCATCCTGTTCCTGTCGCATCTGCCACCAATAATATTGGTAGAATAAGGCTCTTAGCAGTTTCATTTGAGTCTATTATCTGTAATTAAGCAAAGTTACAACTAATAATCGACATTCGATGTGACAAATGTCCCAAACGAGTATGAAAATCAGCGCGGAGATTAGCCGTTACATAATCATTCAGCACCGACAGGTCAATCCTCGGCATGAAGTCGTTAAGCCGTGCATATTTCGGGTGTTGTTTCGTCTTATCCTCAGTTGTTCTTGTTGATTAGGTTGACGATGACTTTTACCATTGTGTCCTTTTCCTCAGTGCGGCTTTCGGCTATCATCAGGGTGAGGGCAACGAGTGTGTTGTCGGCGATGCGTTTGGTGCCGTCTCCGTTGTAGAGAATGCCGTTGCCGTTGAGAAACCACAGGAATAGAGTTGCGGCAATGCGTTTGTTGCCGTCGCTGAATGAGTGGTTTTTGGTAACAAGGTACAGGAGCATGGCAGCTTTTTCCTCCACTGAGGGATATAGGTCAACGCCACCGAAGGTCTGGTAAATCTGACCAATGGAGCTTTTGAAGGAATCGTCCTTTTCGTTGCCGAACAATGTGCTGCCACCGAATTTCTCATGTAACTCGCGGATGACTTCCATGGCGTTTTCGTAAGTGGCATGAAACGACTCTTTACCGGTGGTGTCCTCGATCTTCAGTTCCTGATAGTCGTAGCGGTCAAGAGTGTCGAGGGCGTATGTGTAATCGACAACAACATCGAGCAATGAACGGCTGTCCTCCGTAAGCCTTTCCTGATTTTGGATTGTGCGGCCGAGCACTTTTATCAACTGACTAAGCTCGTCATATTTCTGTGCAGCTACCCGCTCGTTTATGGCATAGCCTTGAAGAAGATACTGCTTCAATATCTTATTTGCCCAGATGCGGAATTGAGTACCACGTTTGGATTTAACGCGATAGCCAACAGAGATAATAACATCAAGGCTGTAAACCTGAGTCGGTTTGTACTTCGACAGAGTATTATGCAAAATTTGCATATTACTCTCTTTCTCCAGCTCGCCTTCCTTGAAAACATTAGAGATGTGGCGGGCAATAACTGACTGATCTTTGTCAAAGAGTTCGGCCATCTGCCCTTGGCTCAGCCATACGGTATCATTCTGAACTGTCACATCAATCGACATATTTCCGTCCGGCGCCTGATAGATTACGAGCTGTGAATTATTTGTTTCCATATTCAAAATTACAATTTATATTTTGATTTGTAGCTGTTTCCGAGTAATAATAGTCAAAATACTTCGGATTTTGCTCCGTTGACGATTGCGTCTATCTCGTCGGCGATTTCGTCCGAGGAGAGCTTGATATAGTCCATAAATGTCTTTTGGGTCTTATGTCCGCTGACGTGCATCATCTGTACGATGGAGTATTTGTGGGTTAGGTACATGTTGGTGATTCCGCTACGGCGGGCTGTGTGGGTTGTCACGCACTTGTAGCAAGGCATTATCACCTCTCCCTTTTCGTTGTGCTCGACAACGAGCTTGCCGTCCTCCACCAGTTTCTTCTGCTTTTGAGTAAGTTTGGTTACTACCATCTTGGCTAAGTCGGGCACTTTATCGGACAGCTCCTTCAGAATCTCCTTTATGTAGCGGTTGAGTATCACGTCAACAACATAAGGGAGATTGTAGTTGTATTTTTCGCATATAGCCTTTAGGTTGGGATTCATTATAGGAATCTTTACCTCGTTGCGGGTTTTCTTCTGAATGAGGCGTATTACCGGTGTTCCTTTGGCTGTAGTGGTGAAACAATCCTTGTCAATGTCGTTGTAATCGCTCACGCGCTGACAGGTGTAGCACCCGACAAGAAATATATCGCGCACCTCTTCCTGCTTGCCTGACAGTGGCATTTCATACAATGCCTGAAGCTCTGCTTCGGTAAGGTATATTTCAATAGCCTTGTCTTTCTCTTCAATTTTCTTTTTTGCGAAATATTGCAGGGCGCGGTCATTGTTGTGTATTCCGTCGGCATAGGCATAGCTGATGATTGCTCGTAGATCGACCAGGTATTTATTCTGCGCAGTCACCATATAATCTTTCTTCTCCATAAAGTTTAGGAATTTGGTGACGAATGCACGGTCTACATCATGCCATGTGTAGCGATGCTTTCTGTCAAACAAGTCATACAGCTTCCTAAAGCTATTCCATGCCTTCACAGTGCCGGGCGCATATCTGTCATGACCATTAAGCCTGGCACCGCTCTTGATTTCATTGCAAAATCGGTCTATGAAATTCCATATTTTGGCGCGTTCAGCATCGATGCCCTCCTTTATCAGACGCTCCTGCTCTTCCTTTATGCGTTCTTCCTCGCGTTGCCGTTCCTCCTCTTCACGCTTAGCTTTCATTATGGCTTCTGCTTTCTTCGGATTGGCGATAGAGAGGATCTCGGCCTCAACATGTGACTTGTCGAAAGACATGCCCTCGACTTCCGACTTTACTACCAGTTCAATCCTATTGAGCGAGTCGTGTAGATTGAAGTTCGCCCTTTGATGTCGCATCCATTTTTCAGGACACGACAAAGCCTCTTTCCACTCTGCAACATTCACACGTATCTGAGAGGAAAAGAGCGTATCGACTTTGTGTTTCTTGTTCTGCACCCTAAAGAAAAGAGTTGCGATTTCGTTCTTCTCGTCCTGCTTGCGGATGAAGAACCGGGAAAGAGATTTTGCCATAGAATCCAAGGTTCGATTCCCTTATGAATCGGACACTGCAAAGTTAGTGACTTTTCCTGAATAGTCACTACGATAGTCACTATAATTTCTAAAACAGCCGCTATCTGCCTAAATTGAAAATTGTTTAATTTGGCTTAATATCAGTATATTAGTATATAATTGAATTTAATCCGATTGATAAAAATTTAACGTTTATATTGCTGGTGGCACCACAGAAGACCGCTAATT
>BLLX01000088.1 GCA_011959405.1 Muribaculaceae bacterium | reverse complement strand
GACCCCCTGCGTGACAGGCAGGTATTCTAACCAGCTGAACTACCACACCAGGATTTCATTTTCAACATTTGCAAATCCGCCTTTCAGCGACAAGACATCGTTATGTCTCATTTGCGAGTGCAAAGTTATACTCTATTTTTGAAATATACAAATTTTTACGTCAAAATTTTAAAAAATTTACATTCAGCAGACTTCTGCGCAAACAAATAAAGAGACAAGGCACTGATTACATGCATAATTACTCACCTGTTGCGCACAGCACGCACATGATGGTTATTCTGACGCAAATCCTCCGTACCGTTTCCCAGACACGCATTCAGCCCGGCCGCAGTTGTAGACGACCAAGTTGCCCCCGGATCCAACGGAGAAATTATAGCGTCTGGCATATAAGAAAACTGCCCGTAAGCAGGGACATACCACACCACATCCTGTCACGGAAATACCGTTGCCTGCGAGATCCGAAAGTTTGGAATAATCAATCTGCACATAAAACCGCTTGGCTGTGCAAATTTACACACAAATTAGTAATTTGCCCCCCTATTATTAAAAAGAGTTAATAATGATGTTTTTCATCATCGCCGGCGTACTCTCGGCGGCAAAGGCCATTGAAAACGCCGAAGCTGGCCGATAAGAAATTTCTCATTCCCACCCAGATACAAGTCACACAGGCTATGAAACCGAGCGCTATGATTCATCTCCGTCAGATGAGCCAGCTCATGACACACGATAAAATCCCTGAGTTCAGGCGGCAGAAACACACACGCACACGACAGCGCCACTTCTCCACGCGAATTACAGCTTCCGAGCACACGCCGACCGCTGTAAACCCTCCACGAAGCCGGAGCAGCCCCCACCCTGCCGGCTATCTCACGCGCACGCGGCAGCAATATCCGCGGCGCCAGAGCCAGAGCTACCCTCATCACCACTTTGCCTAAAAGCTGCTGAAGCTCCGCGTTGTCAAAATCCAATTCCGAACCCACCTCCACCAGCGTGACAGGCATACGCGCCATGCACGCCACACGGTCGGGAGCAAACGACTGACGCCGGAATTCGATAGCGAGTTCCGGCATCTCAATGCGCTGTCCGGGAGCATAGATCACCGCTCCGTGTGCGACTTGCCCCAATACAGCTTGGAGCGCAGCGTCGATGCAAAATGATGGTTGACTCTCTGGATCACCCTCACCTTGAAAGGAGCGCCGCATATCCTCACCCTGCTGCCGGCTTCCATGCTCACGGAACGCCCGTCAAGGCTCAGCAGATACGAATCGGAGCGCGATGATGTCGTGACCTCGATTTCAGCTGCGTCGCTCACCACCAGCGGGCGTAATGTAAGCGAGTGAGGAGCCACAGGAGCTATGATCACCGCCGGAACCGACGGCTCCACCACCGGACCACCCACACTCAGACAATATCCGGTGGATCCCGTGGGGGTGGATACGATAAGCCCGTCGGCAAGATACGAAGCAAGCGGAGCGCCGTCGATCTCCGCCGTCATGGATATCATGGACGATATATCTTTTTTCAGTATGGCCACTTCATTCAGGGCATACGGCCAAAAATCGGCGTCATTGCAGCCGCACTCCACTTTCAGTAGCGATCGTTCCTCGACCTTGAACGACGACACTTCCGGCTCCGTCAGAGCCTCATCAATCGACAGATCGGCCAGATAGCCGAGATGTCCGGTGTTTATTCCGAGAATAGGAATGTATCTTTCGGCCGCCCATTGCACAGTGCGCAGGAAAGTGCCGTCTCCGCCTATGCTCACGGCCACATCTGCCGAAAAGCCCTCACACGGACGCACTGCGACCGCATTCGCCGGCCATATACCCGGCATCTCCCTGTCGACATAGTCATAAAACTTGTCAATCACCACCAGACCTCCGTCAGCCCGGCGCCCGAGCAGCCCGAGCAATATACGCAGCCGGTCCATAATTCCGGACTGACGCCTGTTTCCATATATAGCGATCCTCATTTTCCCTTATCAGATCTTCAGATTTCAAGTATATGCAACAACTCCGCCGCACGCCTGCGCAATTCGTCCGTACGGCCGTCAGCCACATCGGCGGGATCAATGCCGCCGACCACCTCATAGCCGTAACGCTGCAACGAACGGGCCACAGCCGCGGCATTGCGTCGGTTCACCCTGAGATGGACCAGCATACGCCCGTCGTCGGTAAACCCGTCGGTCACGTTCATATTAATAAGGTGTGCATCGCAATCTTCCACCGCCCGGGCCAGAGCCGAACCGAGATAATCACGGCCCACACATGCCACCGTCAGCTCCGACGCATCATCAAGCGGCGGCATAAGATGCCTGTAGCGGTCCTCAGCTACGGAATTCACAGACATTATGTTATTTTCTACGGTCAATTTGTTCGTTTTCTTAATTATTACTATTAATTTTGTACTCCTCTTTCAAGAAGATAACAAATTTCACACCCACAAAGTCCGTGCGGTGGCGAATATTGCAAAGATACGGAAAAAACGCCGAAACATGACCACTTTAAGTGTTAATATCAACAAAATAGCGACCCTGCGCAACGCACGGGGTGAAAACAGACCGTGCCTGCTTGACGTGGCCCTCGACTGCGAGAGATTCGGCGCCGACGGCATCACCGTGCATCCGCGTCCCGACGAACGCCACGTGAAACGGACAGACGTGTTTGCCCTCAAGCCTGCGCTTCATACGGAATTTAACATAGAGGGCTATCCTTCGGCGGATTTCATGGAAATGGTCCTGCTGGTAAGGCCGGCGCAGGTCACCCTCGTGCCCGACGCGCCCGACGCCCTGACCAGCTCTGCCGGATGGAACGTAGCCGCCAACATGGATTTTCTCTCCGAAACGGTGGAGCGGCTGCACAACGCCGGCATCAGATCGTCGATTTTTGTCGACACCGATCCGGACAATATCATCGCCGCGGCAAAAACCGGAACCGACCGTGTGGAACTGTATACAAAGCCATACGCCGATCTCTATCCGCGCGATCCGGAAAAAGCTGTCGCTCCGTTTGCCGAAGCGGCAAAAGTGGCACGCAACGCCGGTCTGGGACTGAATGCCGGCCACGACCTGAGTCTGGAAAATCTCGCGTTTTTTCACTCCAGAGTGATGCATCTCAACGAGGTGTCCATAGGCCATGCACTTATCTGCGACGCTCTCTACCTGGGATTGGAGGAAACCATCCGCCGCTACAAGAACGCCCTGAAATAGCGGCCTGACCTAAAAAACATCAACAAAACACTCATCAAATAAAAAAGACAATTATGACAATAGAACCCGCCGCCGATCTCACCCTTTGGCAACTTTGCGTCAAAGGTGGAGTTATCATGATTCCTCTGGCTTTGCTCGCCATCATCTGCATCTATGTGTTCGTAGAGCGCCTGCTGGTAGTGAACCGGGCATCCAAACACGACGACCCCACCTTCATGAAACGCATAAAGGACTACATCCATGAAGGAGAAATCGAAAGCGCGCTGAATCTCTGCCGCAATTCACAGACCGCATACTCCACCCTGATCGCCAAAGGCCTGAGCCGCATAGGCCGCCCTATGCAGGACATTCTGGTCACTATAGAGAACATGGGCAACATCGAGATTGCCCGTCTTGGCAAAGGACTGCCCTGGCTCGCGACAACAGCGGCCGGCGCCCCCATGCTCGGATTTCTCGGCACTGTGGTGGGTATGGTGCAGGCGTTCCATGCCATGGCCACATCAGGAGCCGCAGCCACTCTGGCCACTTTTGCAGACGGCATATACACGGCCCTTGTCACCACCGTGGCCGGTCTGGTAGTAGGCGTGATCGCTCTGTTTGCCTACAACTATCTTGTGGCACGCATCAACTCGGTAATGTCGCTGCTCGAGGGCAAGACCATGGAATTCATGGACATGCTCAACGAGCCGGCCTAATCAACACACTACTACGGCCATGGCTCTGAAACGACAATTCGACATGTCGGCGACCTTTTCGATGGCATCGCTCACCGACGTGATTTTTCTGCTGCTGATCTTCTTCATGGTCACAAGCACATTCGTGTTTCCCAACGCTCTGGAAGTAAATCTGCCGGAAAGCGCCGAAACCACCGCCCTCAAGCCCACCGCTCGGGTCTATATTGATGCGGAAGGACAGCTGGCCACCATGTACGGCGAAGGGAACTCCTGGGAAATACTGCCCGATGAACAGCCGCTTGACGCATTTCTGGCCATAATCTCGCAGCAGGAAGGCGACGAAGCGTTCGTGGCTCTCTATGCCGACGTGGCCGTGCCTTACGGGCGCGTGGTGGAGCTGCTAAATCTCGGACAAAAATATAATGTAAAAGTGGTGCTCGCCACGTCCGCACCAGCCACCGTGCCTGCCGATGGACCGCAACAGCAATAACAGGCCTCACGACCGCATAGCCGCCGCGCTTGTCACACTCGCGACAGTGTTGCTGACAATCACAGTCCTGCTGGTCAAGGTGGTGTCGCCGGCATCGTCAATTCTGCCGCCGGCCGATGCTCAGCAGCAGGAGATATTTTTCACCGACATAGAGTATCGCGAGATTCCTTTCCGGCCCACACCTACCGTGGACAAGCGTCCGGCCAATTCATCGTCGGCCGAGACATCCGGCACCGATATGAAAGACAACGGTATCGCCGACAACGTGTCCACCCCCCTGCTGACTGCCAAAGAAGAATCGCCGGCCAAACAGGATTCGGCCGCCGCACCTGCCGAAGTGCCGGCCATACAGGAACCCGATCCCAACGAACTCATAGCCGCAGCCATACGCAACAAAGTTGGCAACGCCATGAAATCAAAAGCCGACGAAGGTCAGGGCACCTCATCGGAAGGCACAGCGAAGACAGGCAATAATCCCGGCACGAAAGACGGACTCGGTCTTGACGGACGGCGGCGGCTCAACGAACCGAAACCTTCGATCAAGAATGTCACCGGACGCGTGGCGGTGCGCATCACAGTCAATGCCGACGGTGTGGTCACCGCGGCCAGCGTGACCGGATCCACCGGATTCGGCACAATGGAAGAAGAGGTACGTCAGGCATGCGTGGACGCATCGAAAGCCCTGCGCTATTCTCCGGATGCCGCCAAGCGGGTGCAGCGCGGCACTATCACATGGAATATTCAATAACCGCACACAATAAATAAGCGGAGTCAGCAGTTATTTAGAATATGATGCAGACACGAAAACTTATATTGTCAGTGTGTGCCGCGCTGTCGGCCACGGCTCTATACGCGGCCGACGAAAATGCGGTCAGCCAGTTCAACCCGATCCAGACCGGTGTCAACTCTCTCGACATAGCTCCCGACGCCCGAGGAGCATCCATGGGCGATCTTGGTGTCGCATCCGACCCCGACGTCAACTCGCAGTTCTGGAATCCGTCCAAATACGCATTCGCATACTCCGGAGCGGGAGTATCGCTAAGCTACACCCCCTGGCTCCGCAAGCTTGTCAACGACATCTTTCTGGCCAACGTGGCCGGATACTGGAAAGTAGGACAGGGCGACAATCAGGCCGTGTCGGCTTCGCTCCGCTATTTCTCGCTCGGCGAAGTCACCACCAGCGGATTAGGCGGCGCCGCCGCAATGACGGTCAACCCCTACGAACTGAGTTTAGACATGGGCTACTCCCGCAAATTGTCCGAGAAATTCTCCATGGGCGTAGTGTTCCGCTATATCTATTCGGCTCTTGGCGTGCCCACATCCGAATCCGAGAGCCAGATGTCGGGGGCGTCGGCATTTGCCGCCGACATAGCCGGATACTATACCACATATCCGGTGATCGGACGCAACGAGTGCCAGTGGTCGTGGGGCTGGAATCTGTCAAACATCGGCTCAAAGGTCAACTACGACGGCGGCAACGATCCGGCATTCCTTCCGGCCCAACTCCGTCTGGGCACATCGTTCACCGTCCCTCTGGCCGACTACCATCTGCTCTCGCTCAACCTCGACCTAAGCAAAATTCTCGTGCCCACACGGCCGCGCCAAAACGACTATGACATGGCCACATCCGAAGGTCAGGCCCAATATCAGGACGACCTTCAGGAATGGAAAAACATGTCGTCGATCTCCGGACTGTTCAAATCGTTTGGCGACGCGCCCGGCGGCTTCAAGGAAGAACTTCAGGAAATAAGATTCTCTCTCGGTGGCGAATACAGCTATAACGACCAGTTCTTCGTACGCGCAGGCTACTATTGGGAACACCCCAACAAAGGCAACCGCCAATATCTTGGATTCGGAGCCGGATTTCAGCTGAAAGTGGTGAAACTCGACGCTTCCTATATGCTTGCCACCGCGGCATCATCTCCTCTGGATCAGACGCTGCGATTCACTCTCTCATTTGACCTCGAAGGAATTAAAGACCTGTTTGGCAGAAGATAAATGAACGGATTACGAACCATAAGGGTGGGCAACGGATTTGATGTCCACAAATTTGCCGAAGGGCGCGAACTGTGGCTTTGCGGTGTGCGCGTGGACCACACTTTGGGACTGCTTGGCCACAGCGATGCCGACGTGGCCATACACGCGCTTTGTGACGCATTGCTCGGAGCAGCGGCTCTGCGCGACATCGGATATCATTTTCCGGATACCGACCCTGCATATTCCGGAGCCGACTCACGCATACTGCTGCGACGGGTAGTGACACTGATCGCCGAAAAAGGATATATGCCCGGCAATATCGACGTGACAATCATAGCCCAAGCGCCGAAACTTATGCCCTACATAGAGGATATGCGCATGAGTCTCAGCGCAGTGACGGGAATAGACCTCGATTGTGTGTCGGTCAAAGCCACCACCACCGAACGTCTCGGATTCACCGGACGCGGCGAAGGAATAGCCGCCCAGGCAACCGCCACACTCATTCCGGT
>BLLX01000087.1 GCA_011959405.1 Muribaculaceae bacterium | reverse complement strand
CTTCCCGATGAACGGGTCATCCGTTATCCACTTGTTTGCGATGGCATACTGTATCACATTCTTCAGGTAACGGAGATAGCGGACGGTCGTGTTGTTGGCGCATTCCTTTGTCATGCGCAGGAAATGCTCAAAATCCTGGATGAAGCCTGCGGTCACGTCCTTGATGGGGATGTCGGTCTCGCCCAGCTTCAGGCTCATGAACTCTTCGAGGTAGGTCACGCACCGCTCCCAGCGTCCGAGGGTGGTCTTGCAGATGTCACCGCGCTCGCATTCTTCCTTGCGCTTGACGTTGGTCTCGCGGAAAACGTCGCACAGCATCTTTGGCTTCTCGACCAGTCCGAAATAATGGTTCTTTAGAATCTGCGGATTGATATACTTGCCTTCTATGAGAAGACGGTTGTGTATCTCGCAGAAGCGGGACCTCATGTTTTCAAGGAACTTGTTCAGCTCGATGTCGCGCCGGGACTTGCCGAGGGTTTTCTGGCGTCTCTGGTCCCAGTTGTCCGGATTGACCTTCCTACCGATTGTAAACTCGGTCTTCTGGCCTGCCGTGGAGATTCTGACGTAGATGGGATATTCGCCATCCGTGATCACGTGGGGCTTTCTCGGAAAGAAAGTCATTACAAAAAAGGATTCTTTCATACGTTGCGGATTTAATGGTTACATAAAGATAATCATTATTCGCCGGATTGTCAAGCCGGGAAGAATCCGTATCATCAGAAACGCAATATCAGGGTGTCATCATGAGAGGCGTGAGTCGGCGACTCACGGCAAAGCTGCGCAAAATACAGAGGCTCGAACCTAAAAACGTCAATTAAACACCGGATTTAGTTAAGAAGCCTTTCATTTCTTAAATGATGTTAAGAAACAAGTATCGTCCTTTCCAAAAGTGGTGTCGGGGATAGCTGAATGTGAACCCTGCGCCCCACATGGTGTCCGCTTTTTCATGGGATAAGTATCCCGGTTTCAGCCGACTCACGGCAGGAGAGGGAGGGGTGGCTCACGTCTGCGTCACTACCGTGAGTAATTTGACTCACGTTTGCGCGACTCACGCATATATCACGTCTACGCTCCGAAATCTGCTGTATTCTGCCGTGAGCAGAAAAATAAAAAACGCTGAAACTGTCATTGTTTCAGCGTTTTGCGGTGTTTTTTACGACACCAAAGTGATCCGCCTGGGGCTCGAACCCAGGACCCCAACATTAAAAGTGTTGTGCTCTACCAGCTGAGCTAGCGAATCTTGTTCTCATTTGCGCTGCAAAGGTAGGGAGTATTTTTGAATTGTGCAAGAGTTTTGGGATTTTTTTTGGAAAATGGGTGCATTTTTATTAATTTTGTAGTCAAAGAACGAGAATTAGACAATATGAATGATGCCGCATTATATCTTTTTCCAGTAGGATTGAGTGATACATTACCAGATAATGTACTTCCGCAACATAATCTTGAACTGTTGCGGGAGATGCGTTATCTAGTAGTGGAGAATATCAGGACGGCAAGGCGCTTTTTGAAGTCGGTAGATAAGTCTATTGATGTAAATGCGATTGAGTTTACTGAATTAAGTGAACACACGGATGTTGGCGATATTCCCGATATGCTTGCACCATTGTCCCATGGAGAGTCTGTCGGGTTATTGTCTGAAGCCGGTTGTCCGGCAGTTGCCGATCCAGGGTCTGACCTGGTGGCTGCAGCTCAGCAACGTGGCTATAAAGTAGTGCCTTTAGTCGGGCCTTCAAGTATTTTGCTGTCATTAATGGGATCTGGGTTTAACGGGCAGAGTTTTGCATTTATGGGTTATTTGCCAATTGATGAATCTGCACGTGTAAGAAGATTGAAAGATATGCAGCGCAGAGTAGTGGCAGAGCGTCAGACGCAGATTTTTATTGAGACTCCTTACCGCAATAATAAGTTGATTGCGGAACTTGTGTCGCGTCTGCCTGGCGATATGTTGCTGTGTGTGGCATCGGATATCACGGGCCCTTCGCAAAGTATAGTCACGATGCCGCTGAACAAATGGGCAAAGGCGAAATATGATTATAATAAAATTCCAACGATTTTTCTATTATATAGCTGATGGCATACAGATCTCCTAAAAAATACGAGCCTGAGCAACCGGGCCTTTTCAGCAGTTCAATGCTGAATGAGGATGATCTGCGCGTTCCGCAGGACAATTTGCCGTCGGCTGACGACGAGTCCTCTTGCATTGATGAGTCGGATTTTTATGTTGCGTCTGACAATGTTGAAGATCCGGTTTTCTTTATAAGTTTCGGCAGTGGTAGTAGTGGCAACTGTTCGTATGTGGGCGACCGTCGTTCCGGTTTTTTGATTGATGCGGGTATCGATGGTAAAAAAGTCGAACAAACTCTGGCTGAGCATGGGATTTCAATGGATCGTGTAAGGGGTATATGTCTTACTCATGATCACGGCGATCATGTGCGCTATGTGTATTCCATATTGAGGAACCACAGACACATGAAGCTGTATTGCACACCTAAAATACTGAATGGGATGTTGCGACGTCATAGTCTGTCTCGTCGTATTAAAGATTATCATCGTGCGGTATATAAGGAATTTGACTTTTCGATCGGAAATTTTGTGATTACTCCGTTTGAGGTTTTGCATGACGGTACGGATAATTGTGGCTTTTTTATCAATCACGGACGGGCCAATATGGCTGTGGCTACGGATCTCGGTCGTATCACTCCACGCGTTGAGCATTATATGAGTCAGGCTCATTTTGTGGTGATAGAGAGCAACTATGATCTGAACATGCTGTTGACCGGGCCGTATCTTGATCATCTGAAAGCAAGAATACGCTATGATAACGGACATCTTGACAATGAGGATTCTGCCAGATTTATTGCAGGCATATATGGCCCTCATTTAAGATACGTGTTTCTGTGCCATCTGAGCAAAGATAATAATACACCGGACATAGCGCTGTCTGCACATCGCAGGGCATTGACAGCCGCTCATGCGGATATTGTCGTTGGTGATGGCACCAATGAACATCTTTCGGATGTTCAGATCATCGCTCTTCCGCGATATGATGCCACAGGGATGTATGTGCTGCGTTGTCCTCTATCGTAGAAAGCGGTTCAGATCAGAAAGGGTGATGTTGCGTCTGACGCAGTAATCATTGCACTGTTCATCCGTTATCATGCCGATCTCAAAGTACCTTGCCGAATTATTGACAATGACCAGACCTGCTGTGGATGCCGAGGGGGACATGGCGCCGTTTTCCGTTAACTTTATGCCGATTTCATCGAATTTCAAAAAGCGGTCAAGTTCGAATATCAGTGATTGGTCGGGTAGGGACGAATAGCCTATTGCCGGACGTATGCCGCATTTTTTGTCCAATCCCCACAGGCTGACGCAAGCATATTGATGAATATATTCTGTTGCGGCTTCGGCAAAACGGTGTGCTATTGTCTGTCGCAGCATATCCTTGTATTCTGTATCTGCTGATTTTGTGGAATTGACTGTGACGGCAAATAGTCCTATATGGTCATCTGCTTCCGCGATGAAGTCGGCAATGCTCGGGCATGACTGTGTCACAGGGTTCGGGGTCTGGCTCCGCAGGGTAGGGAGCCTATAGGTGTTATTTATTATAATGTCATCATTTTGACGCACGGCAGGCAGCAGGGCTATGCGTGCAGTGATGAGGGCGTTGGCCATATCTCCGTCTATAAGACGTTTGGCGTCATTGATCAGGCGTTCCGCTTCAATTCCGGTACCATTAGGATTCAGTCCCCATTCCCAAAGAAATTCGCGCCAGTTTATCAGATGGACTATTTGGCTTGAATATATCTCAATGGTATATACTCCGGTCTGTTTAGGAACCGGTGATGGAAATTTAACGCCACAATGACGTTTTCTGGCATCCTTCAGGCTGAGCGATGTGCAGGATTTGGCCTGCAGATGCTTTTGACGCAACAGAGATTGTTCCTGTCTGATTTTTTGAATTGCATGAAGTCTGGACAATTCCGATGCAGTGAGTTCGTTGGCGATTTTCGGAAGTGATGCGGCATCTGAGGTATGAATCACCGGTCCGTCATATTCAGGTGCGATTTTTACAGCAGTATGTATGGCCGATGTGGTGGCTCCGCCTATGAATAGCGGAATATCCATACCCTCCTTTTTCATTAGACGAGCCACTTCAGTCATCTCGTGTAAAGATGGAGTGATCAGTCCGCTAAGGCCTATAAGATCTGCATGGATTTCTTTCGCTTTCGCAATGATCTCTTTTGCCGGAACCATGACTCCGAGATCAATCATTTCAAAACCGCTGCAACGCATGATCACGGCCACGATATTCTTCCCGATATCATGTACGTCGCCTTTTACGGTCGCTATCACCATTTTAGGGCGTACTGATGAGTGGGAACTGCCGATTTTGGCAGCGGCTTCGGCTTCAATCAACGGAGTGAGGTATTCTACCGCGTGTTTCATGACAGATGCACTGCGTACTACCTGAGGAAGAAACATTTTGCCGGCGCCGAACAACTCTCCTACATGGTTCATGCCCGGCATGAGCCTGCTGTTGATCACGGCTATTGCAGAACCTTCAGCTTTAAGAGCGGTGTCGATGGCGTTTTTCAGTCCTTCCGTAACCCCATGTTCAATCATATCCGCGAGAATGGAGCTGGTATCCTGTGGTTTGGATACCGCCGGCGTTTTTTGTAGTTTCGCGGTCTGATGTGCTACATGGTTTTCAAACATGGCCGACGCGGTCTCTATCAGCCGTGATGTCGCATCGGTCTGGCGGTTGAGCAAAACATCCTCAATCGCTTCTTTTATCTGCACAGACAAATGTTCATCTGAAATCGGGGTAGACGGATTTACAATGGCCATGTCCATGCCACGCCGTCGTCCATGTGACAGAAAAACCGAGTGCATGGCTTCGCGTATAGCATTGTTTCCCCTGAATGAGAACGACAGGTTGCTCACTCCGCCGCTCACTTTTGCTCCTGGACAATTTGCCTTTATCCATTTAACGGCCCGTAAGAAATCCAAAGCATAGTTTTGGTGCTCTTCGATGCCAGTAGCTACCGTGAGAACGTTTGGATCAAATACGATGTCATTGCCGGAAAATCCGGTTTGTTCGGTGAGAAGTCTGTATGCGCGGCCGCAAATTTCTATACGGCGCTCGTATGATGTTGCTTGTCCTGTTTCGTCAAAAGCCATCACTACCACAGCGGCTCCAAGATCTTTTATCTCCGATGCGTGTTCAAGGAAAATCTGTTCACCTTCTTTCAGACTGATTGAATTGACTATCGGTTTGCCTTGTATGCGTTTGAGCGCATTAGTGATAACAGAGAAGTCAGACGAGTCAATCATCAGCGGAGTTCCGGCGGTACGGCTGTCAAGTCCGAGTTGAGTCACAAAACGCTCCATTTCAGCGGCTGTGTCCAGCATACCGTCATCCATATTCACGTCCAGAATAGCGGCTCCACGGTCTATCTGAGATGCTGCTATTGTGACCGCTTCGTCAATGTTGCCCTCTTCAATCAGCCTTAAAAATTTCCGGCTGCCGGCCACATTGCATCTTTCACCGACTTTGATGAATTCCTGCGGTTTCATTATTTCTAATCCGCATAATCGCAGTGTATTGCAGTCGGGTTGTTCTGGAACACGCGGCCGGGCTTGGTTTGCAAGTTCGGCTATCTTGCGGATATGATCAGGTGTGGTGCCGCAGCATCCGCCTATTATGTTTACCAGTTTTTTATCCAGCATCCGGCTTATATAAGCGGCCATTTTGTCGGGAGTCTCTACATATTTCCCCATTTCATCAGGCAATCCTGCATTAGGATGTGCACTTATATAATAAGGAGTATTTTGAAGTACAGGTAGAAATTCCAACATGCTGTCTGCTCCGAATCCGCAATTGAGCCCGATGGATATAGGATCGGCGTGTGATACTGCGATCACAAACGCTTCAAGCGTCTGTCCGGAAAGCAATCTTCCGCTATCGGTAAGGGTTGCTGAAATCATAAGCGGGACATTCCGGCCTGCTTCCCGCATGGCATGTCTGGCGCCGCATATAGCCGCTTTGGCATTGAGCGTGTCAAATGCGGTTTCGATCAGTAGCGCATCGACACCTCCGCATATCAAAGCCAAGGCTTGTCTATGGAATGCTTCGGCAAGAGAATCAAAGGATTCATTGTGGCCGGTGGGCATAGACAAGGACACATTGGTGGGCCCCATGCTGCCTACCACAAATCTGCTGTCGCCTGCAGCCTGACGGGCAATTTCGGCTCCTGCCATGTTGATCCGCTTGACATAATCCTGAAGGCCATAATCTTTGAGCGATATGGCATTCGCATTAAAGGTGTTGGTTTCTATGATATCCGCTCCTGCGTCGACATAGGCGCTATGAATGCGTCTGATTTCGTCGGGTTGTGTGATACACAGCAGGTCATTGCACCCTTTGAGTGCCGTGTGCCATCCGGTGAATTCTTTTCCCCGAAAATCGGACTCGTCCAACTCAAGTCGCTGGATCATTGTGCCCATTGCTCCGTCAAGCACGAGCACCCGGCGCTGTAATTCCTCTGATAATGAATTGCGCATCAGAAAATTTCTTTTGCTATTTTGCGTACGCTGTCGGATGCCAGCAGGGTATAGAAATGTAGTCCGGGAACACTGTGCCTGATAAGTTCGCGGCATTGCGCAATACTCCATTCTATACCTATTTCGGCGGCTTCATCGTCGGTCTTGGCTTTACGAAGCTCGCTGGCAAACTCTTCTGGTATTTCTGATCGGAATACTCGAGGAAGCACTGAGAGTTGGCTAAGTTGGACCACTGGTTTGATTCCCGGAATTATGGGCACATTGATTCCTGCGGCGCGGCATCTGTCCACAAATGAAAAATATTTCTCATTATTGAAAAACATCTGAGTGACGAGATACTGTGCGCCATTGTCTACTTTTTCTTTGGCATACCTGATGTCTGATTCCATGTTAGGAGC
>BLLX01000086.1 GCA_011959405.1 Muribaculaceae bacterium | reverse complement strand
GTTAGATGCAGTTGAATACCTTGCCGAGGGGCGACGCGTCTATTTCGGCTCTTTCTTCGGGAGAGCGGGTGGCGTAATATTCGCTGAACGGAATATTCTTCTTGTTCATACCACGCATTGCAAGCCACTCGTCGAAAGGCGGCATGATTCGCCCCTCTATTTTTGCTTTACGGCTTTCTTCGCAGTATCTGATAAATTCGGGCTGTCGGTCAGGAGGTATTACTGTGCCACTGCTTCCGAGCCCTCCGCCGCGGCTTGCGCATGAAAGTTTATCGACAATCTCGAACTCAGGTGAAACGACCTTATAGAAAGTTATCTGTGCAATGCGTGTTCCTCGACGAATGAGGAACTGCTCATCGTTGTTCTTGATAATAACATTGATGTTGTCAGTATAGCCGGGATCGATTTTGCCGACTAAGACATCTGCGTCAAAATTCTGCTTTCCTGAAATTTCTTTGTGCCACGGAATAAAGCCGAGCAATTTCGTGGCAATCCTCTTCTTGCCGTAGCCCTCCATTCCACGGATTGAGAAACCGCTTCGTGGCTCTATTTTTCCTTCAATGTTGCGAGGTAAATTGATGGCGATGTTAAGCGGCATACAGCATCGAGAGTGTGCCGGAACAATGAAATCTACTGGAGCAACAAGGTCGTACCCGATACTTCCGGGCTTCGCTTTGTATGGTAGAATGTAGAACTCTCCGAACGGCTTCACCTCAAATGGGCGAGGCTTCGGCTTAATGCTTTGTTTGGTTTCCTTGTTTTTCATAAGGGAATGTCAGGCGACCCCGCAGATATCCTTAGGGCCGCCTGAGCCGGTGAATTTATTTTGAGAATGTTACTTTGACTGTGGTTGATGAAGTTCTGGCGGGTCCGTATATTTTCTTGACCTCGCCGGTTTCTTCGTTAACGATTGTCTGCGGGGTTGTGATTCCGCGCAGAAACTTTTCGCGCTCCTTGATTTTGGCCTCAAGTTCTGTCCTTTCTTTGGCAAGTTCGTCCCATACTGAGTCCTTGCAGGCGCTGAAGTCGAAGCGCACCCCCACCTCGGCGATGCAAAGATTTGCGCCGTTGAATGTAGCGCCGGTTCGGCCATACTTTTCTACCGCCCCGATTGTGGCTTCCACGACTGCCTGATCCTTGAGGAACTGTGAAAGGCAGTCATTCATTGCTTTGATTGTGGTGAACATTGAGATGGGGTCGGCTTCGCCGTCGGTTACTTTTGCCACAAGTGCTGCGGCCGTGGACTTTTGAGTTTCCTTGGTGAACGGAATTGCTCGTCCGAAGATCTGTAATGATACGTTCTCTTCCATTTGTTTGATATTTAGATGTGAGTTACTTTTTGTATTCTGCCTTTACCTCTTTGTAAGAAAGGACCGATAGGTAGGCGGTTACTACAAGAAATGTTACCGATAGGATAGCACCTGGGATATTCATTGTGCCTTTCCATAGGTGGGCTACCGTCCATATTGAGGATAAGATGAGTCCAAGTACAGGATATATCATCTGGTGGATTGCAAGAATCCGTGATACAGTTTTGGCTGTCATAATTGGTTAAATATCTTATTTGCATTGTGAGTGGGCGAGTTTCCTCACCCACATTTATTTAGAAGCGGGCCGCAAACTCGTCTGCGGTCATATTGAGAAGTTCATCTTTGGAGATACCGACTGAAGCCGCGATTTGCGAGGGAAAGACTTCGTAGTAGCGATACTGAGCAATCTCTTTTTTCTCATCTTCTGGGAGATTTACAAAATCCTCATCGCCAGGGCCCCACATACCAAGTGATGCGTCAAGTTCGGGGCCGCTTCCGGCTGAGCCTGTAATATATTCTCTGAATGTTATCGAACCTTCGCCGGCCATATATCGGAATTCTTCTTTCCAATACTCGATAGATTCTTTTGTGAGGGTATATTCTTTATTCATCTTGTTTTCGTTTTTGATGTTTATCATCTTATTTGAATACTCAAAATTACACAAAAATAATCATATACGCAAATTTTAGAGCGGTTATTTTAATCATATTCGCAATTTTGTCGTGATATTGATTGTATTTGCGGCTACTGCAAGCGGGTCTGCACCTCTTTCCGCTATTTCTTGCATTTTGGGGGGTAAAAAATAGCCCCACCAGATGGCAGGGCTATGATTTCGTTGTAACGTTCGGTATGAATTTAGGCAACCGGCACACCATTTTGGTAGAGCCATTCGGGAGCAATGTCCGCTCCGTTGCCCCAAAAGATTGTTTCATCAAGGCCGAACTGCTTGAAAAGATCCAAGTCTTTCAATTCCTGAAATGCCGGTGCATCAAGCACTGGAGTCATATCGACTTTCTTGACCGCGCCGTCATTGAATGTACAAATCAGAGAGTAATCTCCGTTGTATTCAACATCTGTTACTTTGAGATACATATTGAGTAATTTTTAGCGGTTGATTTTCGTGATTTTTTCGCCACGCTGGGCTTTCTCCCAAAGTTCCATAACCTCGCTTTCGTGCTGGTCAAGGAACTCGTTCACCATAGCGATGGACTTTGCTTTGGCTCGACCCTCTACAATCCTATCCTTGATTGTGATGGTGAATTCCTCACCACCTCTGCGGACATGGATATGCGGAGGATTATGGTCGAACCCATATAGGTAGATTAGTAAACCTTCGAGTATGTATATTGCGCTCATTTATGATTACTTTTTATCTTATTGGTGTATGCAAAGTTAATCAAAAATAATCATATCTGCAAATGTTAGAGAGGTTTATTTTATCATATCTGCAAGATTTTCAACGAGAAAAAGGAGTGCCATTGCTGACACTCCCGAACATTGAAAAGGCATCACACGCTCTCGCGCTTCCACCTGAGTTAGAAAAGTAGTACAAATATTTCTTTATAGAGATTGGCGAGCAATCCAAGCTCAAGCCAAAATATGAACTCTCTTCGCCGAATAATCCCTACCAAAACACCGGCGATGGCGATATACGGAACTCCCGCCGTCAATATCAGCCAAGCTATGGTGGCAAAGCATAGAATTAAGGCCGCTCCAGTATGAACTTTACCCTCAAATTCATCTCTGAACGCCGGACTTGCAGCCACAAAGAATATGCCGGCCACGATAAAAAACGCGAGAAACTGATAACTCTCCGATGTGTGGTTCAGGAGCGGAGCGACAGCAAAAGAAGCGGCCGCAAATAACACTCCGGAGAATACCCATTTGCTTCCAAATGTGCGGTAGTAGGTTTCGCTTATTGAATTTGGCACTCCGAATGATAAACAAGTAAAGAGTAGATACAATGCCATAATCAGGCACGAAATTGATACAAGTATAATTTCAGTCATTGATTGTCGTTTTGAGGGCAGAGCGCCGGAAGAAAACTCCAACGCCCTGCCGTGGTTGGAAATGATTAGATAAGATTACCGGCGATATCGTGCCATGTGTAGTAGTTGGCGAGGAACGCTACTACTGCACCGGCGAGGCAGCCGACCAAATCCCAAGCGAGATCCCAAACGCAGAAGTGGTTGCCCTGCTTCTTTGCGTCCTTGACTTCTTTCCAGATGCCGAAAGCGAAAGCCACGATGAAGGCTATGGCAGCCGCAATCCACGCGGAGGGGAAATGGATAAATGATACGAGCGAGCCGATGATGGCCGCGATAACGAACTCGCAGAAGACGTGGAGCTTCTTGTCGCTCCCGGTCTTGTCATTACAAATCTTTGTCATAATGATTGGGGTTAAAGTATTGATGTTTACTGCTCGGTTTCGTAGGCGGACCAGTCCACCGAGGATTTCTCTTGCCATTCTTCGTTGCAGACGGCAATTTTATGATTGCTGATGGCGGCTGCCACGCCCATAATTTCCTCTGCCTTGGTAAACTCATAGAATACCGGGCTACCGTCGGGATATGCACCGAGATTGAGCGTTACCGGGAGTTGCATAATTCCTGCCTGCATAGCCACGAGCATACCCGTGAGGTCGCTCTTGCGTTCTTCGGTATATTCTACCGGCAGACCATTCCATTCAAGGCCATAGCGTAGTTTATGCGCACTCTCTGCTTCTATTACCTGAATGATGACAGCCTTTATTTCATCGAGGCTTGGACGATGGTCGAAACGCTTTCGCCAATTCCACCCCTGCTCCGGGTTGTCGCTGTCATTGCCGAAGCCATAGATGACCTCGTATTTGTTACGGCCGACACGGAACAATCCGTCCTGCCGTTTTGGAGAACCATATACTTTTTCCATTATTGTTTGGGCTTTAGGAGTTTGACACCGAGATCCTTTTCTAATGCGGCCAGTTCTTCGTCACTGGGTTGTACAAACCCATATTTCTTTGCAGAAACTAATCTCGGTACGGGATATTGGGAGTCGTAGTTCATTTCGATCGCCGCGAAGAACGGCATTTGCCCGATTTCTTCCATTTGCTCCAATCGTGTTCCAAACTCTTTATCCCCAGTCCACATTTTGCAGAGTAGCTTATTATGGATAATCTGCACGAGATATTTTTCCTTCGGCAACGGAATACGATCGGTCCTTTCACCACGTATTTCCGCAGCCTTTACGAGCGCTTCGTACTTTTCTACTTCACGTTTGGGTGGTAGATATTCGTAATCCACAATGATTACGCCCTGACGGTCGAAATCGCGAGGATACTTTTTTACCCCACGGAAATTCTTCTTTCCGTTAAGGTTAACCGGGGGGAGGTCGAAATTTCCAATGTCTTCCATTTTCCTCTTATGTTTAAGTTTTCTGAATTCGTTTGGTGTGATTATTTTCTTCAGCAGATGCCGACAATCAGCATGAGCGGCCATTCCGAAGAACGAACCTATCAATTTCTGCCTTCGTTTTCTTGACTGCACTTTGGCGATACGTCGGCAGAATTTCTGCTTGGAGCGTTTGCGAATACGCGAGTAGGTATCGTATGTTATTTCGCCATCATCTTCAGTGCTTTCTGTCAAGAATGTGTTGTATCCAAGGTAGTCAAGTCCGCACAACATTGGTCTGACAGCCTCAGTTGGCTTTATGCTCAATCCGAGTTCATCAAGAAGCGAAACGAGATAATCACGCAGCAACCACAACTCTTTGGCAGAAGCAGCGCATATCACAATGTCATCGCAATATCGGTAGTAGTGATAGCGAATCTTCTTGCCGTTGATTCTACGTTCTCCGATACCGCAGACAACGACACCGGTTCCTATACCGTTATCCGGGTCCTCGATCTGATGATATTTCACCTGCTGACACATCTTATGATCGATGTCGCTGAGGTGGAGGTTAGCGAGGCATTGCGATGAACGCAGCCCCTTTGATAGCCCTTGCTTCAACAGAGTAATGAAGTTGTACATCATCGGCAACAGAACCGGATCAGAAGTGTACTGGCGTGTCTGCGCCATCATCAGCTCCTGACTTATGCTGTCGTAATAATGGAAGATGTCGCATTGATAGTACATCTTCATATTCTCCGGGTCTGCGAGAATATCTTCTTCAACAATCTGGTGGAGCCAGTGCATGCCACGGCCTTTGATAGATGCCGCGGTATTTGTGATGAGGGTCGGATAGGTGTACTTCTCGAACGGAACCATTATGGCATGGCAACCGACACGGTGAAACACCTTCGGACACTGCACTACTCTTACCTTGAAGCCGTCCTTGACTACCAACTCACGGAAGTCGGCTTCTGTAATTCTAAATTGTCCACTTTTAAGCAACTTGTAAAGTCGCTTGCAGTACGCGGCTTTCTTGGGCCGGATATTATCCCTTTGCTCAGCGCACTCAAGATGTCCTACGACATAATCAAAGGCCTCCTCAATGTTTTGCATCGTGGCGATCTCAGACATGAGGTCGGGAATGGGGAACTGCACCCCATTATTGACACGGGGTAACGCCACATTCATAAATGGTATGTCTTCAATCTTTGTCATAAGCCTTCAGGCGCTTCAGTGATGTTCCTGCTTTCTTCCTTGCGGAGAGGGTTGCAGAGGCTCGTATCCCTCGCAGAGATGGTTGGCCCATCCCGTGAGCCTCCAGGGTCTTGCGATTATATTGTTCCAAAGGGGACATTCATTGCGTCTTAATGTGAGCCGAGAGCCGTTGTTCGTGTTCGAGTTCGAAGAAACGTTGTTCGCGTTCGCATAAACGAGACCGCCATTCGCATTCGCGTTGTTGTTCGCACGACCGACAACACGGCACCGTGGGATACTCTACCTTTTCGTCCTCGCTTTCGCGGGACGTATTTCGTTAAACATTTTGGTTAATTATCTCTGGATTTGGCAGTCACCCCGGCTTCCTTGCGTCAGCCGGGGGATAATACCTTTTTCATCACGCCGCCTGCTGTTCCTCATCGTCATCAAAGATGATTTTGCCACTGAAGGCGAGCCGAGAGCCGACGCCCGTGCCCGAGACCGAAGAAACGTTGCTCGCGTACGCATAAACGAGACCGCCATACGCATACGCGTTGTAGCCCGCACGACCGACAACACGGCACCTACCATTAGAATACTCCCACTTGTCGGAATAATTCTTATTCCAAGCAGAGTTATCGCTGGAGGTTTTGCCAGGAACTACATCCATGTATCTACCGTGGCGAACACGACTGATACAATAGCCTGATCCCTGCGGCGTTGCTTGTACGGAGCGCTCGGTGTCAGTTACCACATCATAAATGCGGAAGCGGGTGTCAAGCGGATAGGATGTATCTTCCGTAGGGCATTTCTTGGATTTCCAGTCCTTGAACGATGATACATTCATCGCTACGTGGGCCATCCATTCGTAGTTACAAGCCACGAAGTTCTGAATTCCGAACATAAGGTTGCCGACATTAGAGGTTACGCCGGTTACTGTTCGGTTACCCCAAGCATTGATGTTCTTGCCGTTCAAGGTCTGACTACCGCAAGTATAGCCTGCGCTACAGCCTCGGCCGCAGATTGCCTGAATATCGCGTGTGCCGGTCAACTCCATTATGATGTTGGCGAGGTCTTTTGACTGCTCATAAGAGATCGCGTGGAAGCCCTCACCGCGCATTTCGCATAGGTTGATGAAGTCCTGGCGAGTGCGGTGCAGACCAGTTGGCGGAGTGATGTTGGTAACACGACCGTTCTTGTCATAGGTCCAATCGGGGGAAGTTGAAGCAGTGCCGTCGCCGACCGCCGCCTTTGTGCCGGACACCGAACGAGCGCGACCCAAAGCGTCTATTCCGACACCATAGATACCCATAAGGAACTCCTTGCGGAATACCCAGTCCGGCTCAATGGCTTCGACGGAAGCACTGTCAACAGCAATAGCCTCCTGATCTCCGCAACCCATCTGCGATGTAAAGCGGAACTTCACGGCTCCGGCAGGAACATCGCAGAAGATGTAATCCTCTCCGTGCATCTAACATTTGA
>BLLX01000085.1 GCA_011959405.1 Muribaculaceae bacterium | reverse complement strand
CTTCCATGGTCTCGGGATCGATGGTGGTGCCGAGCTGTATGAACTCCTGACCTATGCGGTGCAGGCCTATGCGGATCTCCTCGATGTAGGATGCCAGAAGGGCGAGTCCGGTAAGGGCGGCGGAGCCGATGGCAAAGCCTTTTCCGGTGGCGGCGGTGGTGTTGCCGAGAGAGTCGAGGGCGTCGGTGCGGCGTCGCACTTCGGCTCCGAGTCCGCTCATTTCGGCGTTGCCGCCGGCATTGTCGGCGATAGGTCCGTAGGCATCGGTGGCCAGAGTGATGCCGAGAGTGGAGAGCATACCCACGGCGGCGATGCCTATGCCGTAGAGACCCCAAGAGATGTTGGCGAAGTCAAAGCCTGACGCCAGCCAGTAGGAGAGGATGATGCCTGCCACCACGGAGATGACGGGGATGGCGGTAGAGACCATGCCGAGACCCACACCGGAGATAATCACTGTGGCGGGGCCGGTCTGGCCGCTTTCGGCGAGCGTTTTGGTGGGTTTGTAGGACTGCGATGTGTAGTATTCGGTGGCACGGCCTATCACTATGCCCACGGCAAGGCCGACCACTACGGCCAGCGACAGGTTGATCCAGTTGGGGATGTCGAGCATATATAGGATACCGAAAGTGGCCGCAACGATGAGCACGGAACTGAGGTTGGTGCCTGCCGCAAGCGAGTTGAGCAGGTTTTTCATCGTGGCGTTCTCCTTGGTCTTGACTGCGAAGATGCCGATGATGGAGAGGATGATGCCCACAGCAGCGATGAGCATGGGGGCGAGCACGGCTTTCATCTGCAGGGCCACGGCGCCGTCGGTGCCGAGAGTGGCTGCCGCGCCGGCTCCTGCCGCCGCACCGAGTGCCGCAGTGGCCAGGATCGAGCCGCAGTAGCTTTCGTAGAGGTCGGCGCCCATGCCGGCCACGTCGCCCACGTTGTCGCCCACGTTGTCGGCGATGGTTGCGGGGTTGCGCGGATCGTCCTCGGGGATTCCGGCTTCGACTTTGCCTACAAGGTCGGCGCCGACGTCGGCTGCTTTGGTGTAGATGCCGCCGCCAACGCGTGCGAACAGGGCCTGTGTGCTGGCGCCCATGCCGAAGGTGAGCATGGTGGTGGTGATCATGGTGAGTTTGTGGGTGCCCTCGTCAGGCTCGAGCCAGTTGAGCAGCAGATACCAGAAGGAGATGTCGAGCAGGCCCAGACCTACCACGACCAGACCCATCACGGCGCCGGAGCGGAAAGCCACGCGCAGGCCGGAGTTGAGCGACTCGCGTGCGGCGTTGGCCGTGCGGGCCGATGCGTGGGTGGCCGTTTTCATGCCCAGATAGCCGGCGAGTCCGCTGAAGAAGCCGCCGGTGAGGAATGCCACGGGCACCCATGGATTCTGCACACCGAAACCGTATGCCATTATGGAGAAAAGGATGACCAGACACACAAACACGGCTGTCACCACTTTATATTGCTGTCTGAGATACGACATGGCGCCTTTGCGCACATGGGAGGCGATTTTCTGCATCAGAGGGGTGCCTTCGCTTTCCCTCTTCATCTGCCGGTAAAAGAATAAGGCGAGCATCAGAGCCAGAATCGATGATACCGGCACGAGCCAAAACATGGATGGAATTCCCATAAATGAAAAGTAAAATGATTGAAAATGTTATGAGACGTAGAAATTGTCGACTACAAATATAAAGAAAAAACTCCTAAATGGCGCGAGATCTCGCACATTTATCTGATTTTGCAAAAATCAAGGATGGAATGTGGCTGCCGTTCGGATTTTTTTTTGTTAATTTGTAGGTCTAATTTTCTATGCTTATGAAAAAAGTGTTATTGCCGTCCGTTTTAGCCATTGCCGCCGCGGTGCCGTCGGCGTCGGCCCAGTTTGTGATAAACACAGCGGAGCCGGAAAGTGTGGTGCACATCGGAGTGCGTGCGGGTGTCAATGTGTCGAACACATCGTCCAACGAGCAGGGTTTCATGTCTGACAATATCTACATGCGGATACCGCACTGGAAACCGGGATTTTCGGCGGGTGCCGTGGTGGATCTGCGCATACGTGAGTGCTTTGCCATACAGCCGGGTGTGTTTTACTCCACACGTGCATACGGCTTTGACCGATGCAGCATCACATCGCCCGACAAGAACACGTCTACGGTCAACACCACCAGCGCGGATCTGACGTCGAGATATATCGAGGTGCCCATCCTGTTGTCGTTCCGTGTGAACATGAGCCGCAATTTTCAGTTGCAGTTCGATTTAGGTCCATACGTGGAGTGGGGTCTGGGCGGCAAGGAAAAATATACGGTCACCACATATCCCAGCAAAAATGTGCAGAAAATCGAGCGCGACTATTTCGGCGACGATAATCTGTCGAAAAAATTCAACTGGGGTTTCAAGATGGGCGTGGGCTTCGAGATAGACCGCCATTTTTATGTGGGTGCCCATTATATGGCCGGATGCCGCAACATGGCGACTCTGAATTCATGCACCGACCCTGCGGCCGCGCAGGATCTTAAAGCCGGAGTGAATCTTCGCAACAAGTCGTGGCAGTTTACCGTCGGCTATAATTTCTGACATTCTATAAACAATAATCATATTTCAACTTAAAAACTTCACACTTAATTAAAGATGGCGAAGCCGTTTAAATACCAGGAAATGTTTCCGCTCGGACCAGATACTACCGAGTATTATCTGCTCACTCCAGATTATGTGAAAGTGGAGAACTGGAACGGTCACGAGATGCTTGTGGTAGATCCCGAAGCGCTGACTGTGCTTGCACGTCAGGCCACCCACGACAATGCTTTTATGCTCCGTCGCGAGCACAACCAGATGGTAGCGAAGATTCTGAGCGATCCGGAAGCGAGCGCAAACGACAAATATGTGGCTCTGACGATGCTGCGCAACGCCGAGGTTGCCGCAAAGGGCCAGCTGCCTTTCTGTCAGGACACGGGCACTGCCATTGTGCACGGCACCAAGGGGCAGCAGGTGTGGACCGGATGCGACGACGAGGAGAAGCTGTCGCACGGTGTCTACAAGACATATACAGAGGACAATCTGCGCTATTCGCAGAACGCTCCGCTGAACATGTATGACGAAGTCAATACCGGATGTAATCTGCCGGCGCAGATCGACATCCACGCCGGTCAGGGCGACGAGTATCATTTCCTGTTTGTGGCAAAGGGCGGCGGCTCGGCCAACAAGACATATCTCTATCAGGAGACCAAGGCTACCATCAATCCCAAGACTCTGGTGCCGTTCCTGGTGGAGAAAATGAAGACTCTTGGCACTGCCGCGTGTCCTCCTTATCACATTGCGTTTGTGATCGGTGGTACTTCGGCCGAGAAGAATCTCGAGGTGGTGAAGAAGGCATCGGTGAAATATCTGGACGCGCTGCCCACTCAGGGCAATGAGCTCGGACATGCTTTCCGCGACGTGGAACTGGAGAAGGAACTGCTTGAAGCATCGCGCAAGATCGGTCTCGGAGCACAGTTCGGCGGCAAATATTTTGCTCACGACATCCGTGTGATCCGCCTGCCGCGTCACGGTGCGTCATGCCCGATAGGCATGGGCGTGAGCTGTTCGGCCGACCGCAACGTGAAAGCCAAGATCGACCGTCACGGTCTGTGGATCGAGAAGCTGGACGCCAATCCCGGCGAACTGATTCCTGAAGAACTGCGCAATGCAGGCGAGGGCGAGGTGGTGCGCATAGACCTGAACCGTCCTATGCCTGAGGTGCTGGCCGAACTCGACAAGTATCCCGTGTCGACCCGTCTTAGCCTTAACGGCACCATAATAGTGGGCCGCGACATAGCGCATGCCAAGATCAAGGAGCGTCTGGATCGCGGAGAGGAGATGCCTGAATATCTGAAGAATCATCCTATATATTATGCCGGTCCGGCCAAGACTCCGGAAGGTATGGCTTCGGGTTCGTTCGGTCCGACCACGGCCGGGCGCATGGATTCGTATGTGGATCAGTTTCAGGCTGCCGGCGGCTCTATGATCATGATCGCCAAGGGCAATCGCTCGCAGCAGGTGACCGATGCGTGCAAGAAGCACGGCGGTTTCTATCTCGGTTCGATCGGAGGTCCGGCGGCTATTCTGGCATCGAATTCGATCAAGAAAGTGGAACTGCTTGAGTATCCTGAGCTGGGCATGGAGGCCATCTGGAAGATCGAGGTGGAGAATTTCCCTGCGTTTATTCTCGTTGACAACAAAGGCAACGATTTCTTTACGGAAATTTCGGTCAAGTGCGCTGCATGCGGTCTGTCGAAGTAAAGAGAGCGTTAGCAGAAAACATACAGCAATAAAATACGTCACGGTGCCGAGGAAAGACGGCATCGTGACGCTTTTGGATAGTATGATCTATAATTTCACAGGGAATATTTATGGTGACATGGCGTGATGCCGCAGTGTGGCTGTCGGGAGTGCTGTCGGTCTGGTGTGGCGGATCCTTGCATGTGTCGGCCCAGTCGGAGCCTGCCGACAGCATGATGATGCTCGAGGGTCTGGTGGTGACCGGACAGTCGGCCCGGCAGAGGATTTCGGGGGTGCAGCTCGGGGCCGAGCGCCTTGAGTTAACGAAGTTGTCGCTGACTCCGGCGCTGTTTGGCGAGAATGATCTGATAAAGTCGATCACTCTGTTGCCCGGAGTGCACGGCGAGGGCGAGGGTGCCGGCGGATTTGAGGTGCGCGGCGGCACTGCGGCGCAGAATCTGGTGACCATAGACGGCGCCACGCTGTACAATCCGTCGCATGTGATGGGGATTTTCTCCACGTTCAATGACGATGCCATAGGCAGTGCCACGCTTTACAAAGGGCCGCTTCCCGCAGCTTACGGCGGTGCGGTGTCGTCGGTGCTGGATGTGGGTCTGGCTCCCGGAAGCATGACCGACTATCATGCGTCGGGCACCATAGGTCTGCTTGCCGCCAAGATCAAGGCGGAGGGTCCGGTGGTGAAGGAGAAACTGTCGGTGGCGGTTGCCGCAAGGCGGTCGTATGTGGATATGTTTCTGAAAATGGTGCCTGAGTATCGTGACATAGTGATGAATTTCTATGATGTGACGGCCAAGGTGCGCTATAATCCGTGTCCGGGCAATTATGTCGATGTGAGTTTTTTTGCAAGCCGCGACAATGAGGCCATCAGCAAGCTGATGTCGATGCGTTGGGGCAATGTGGCCGCTTCGGCGAACTGGTCGAGCCGTAGCGGCGATGTATGGCGGTTTGTAACCACGGCCGGATTTACTAATTATACGGCCGATATGGGCATGGATATAATGAATGCCGACAGGACTCTCGATGAGTATATACGTAATTTTTCGCTGAACGAGAGAGTCACGTTGTCGCTTGGCGAGAAGCATGAACTGGAGTGGGGGATCCGGTCGGAGCTGCTGCGGGTGAAGTCGGCCGAATGGGCCATGGGGCCGGTCAGGGAGCGTGAGGTGAGGAGCGGATGGCAAAATGCGTTGTGGATGGCGTATAGCGGCAGTTTCGGCGAGCATGTGTCGCTTTCGGCGGGGATGAGACTTTCGGCGTTTTCTGCGCTGACAGGGAAGAGATTTGAGGATTTTGTGGCGATTGGCGGCGGTGAGTCGCCTGAGTCGGGAAGGCATACGTATGTCGATCCGGAGCCGCGGGTGAGTGTGAAATATAGTGTGGACGGCCACCATAACATCAAGGCCGGAGCCTGTGTGGCCACGCAGAATCTGCATGCCATAAGGTCGAGTTCGACGAGTTTTCCGTTTGACCGTTATGCTATGCGCTGACGAGTGCGTCGGTGCGTCCGGAGCGGGCCGTGCAATATGGGCTTGGATATGCCGGCATGACCGAAGACGGCGGTTGGGACTGGTCGGCCGAGGTTTATTATAAGGATCTGAAAAATGTCTATGATTATCTCGACGGCCGCGGCATGTTTTCCGACATAGATCTGGAGAGCATAACACTTGGCGGCAAGGGTCGAGGCTGCGGAGCCGAGTTTATGGTGCGAAAGAATTCGGGGCGTCTGACCGGATGGGTGTCATATACGTGGTCAAGGACGCGCACGCGCATTCCCGGAATCAACTCAGGGAGGTGGTATGACGCGTCTAACGACCGCCGACACCATCTGTCGGTCGTGGCGATGTTCAGGATCAACGACCGATGGAATCTGTCGGGTTCCTGGACATATTCGTCCGGGCAGGCTCTGACGGCGCCTGATGTGAAATATGAGCTGGACGGGGCCACGTGCTATTATTATTCGGGACGTAACGGCTACAGGACACCGGCGTCGCACCGTCTGGATCTGTCGGCTGTCTATACACGCCGCGGAAAGCGTTTCACCGGGCAGTGGGCCTTCGGCATATATAATGCCTATAACCATTACAGTCCGTATATCATATATTTTGAGGACGATGACACAAGGCCTTCGGGGTCGCGTGCGGTGCAGCGCTCGCTCTACGGCATAGTGCCTTCGGTATCATATACATTGAAGTTCTAAAGGATCATGATGATGAAATATGGATTGGACATAGCAGTGGCGGCGGTGATGGCCGCAGCGCTGAGCGGATGTGAGAAAGAGCTTGATTTCAGGTATCACGAGATTGATCCGATTACGGTGATAGAGGGCGGTGTGACGGAGTCGGGAGCGCGTGTGGGCATCACTCTCACCACTCCGATGGATGAGCCGATGGAAAGGCGCCGGCTGACAGACGCGCGTGTGAGCGTGGAGGATATGACCGATGGCGGCGCGGTGGCTCTGGCTGCCGGTGATGACGGGATGTTTGTGGCTCCGGAGGGATTCGGCGGCGTGGCAGGACACAGATACAGGCTCACGGTGGAGCGCGACGGCATGAGCTTTGCCGCCGAGTCTGAGATGCTTGCCCCGACTGTGATAACTGATATGGAGTTTGAGTGGATAAAGATGCCTTATGATCATGTGGCGGTGCTTCAGGTCACTTTTGAGGATGATCAGCGGAGCAGCGGCGACTGCTACTGGGTGAGGGTGTATCGCAACGGCGAGCCTTACAGGTGGAGCGCTGTGGATGACCGTACGGCTTCCGGAGGGTATATTTCGGAAGTGATAATGACCACCCGCCGCGACACGGAGGAGGAGGGCGATGACGATGTGTTGCTTGACGGCGATACGGTGACAGTGACGGTGGCGCCGATCAGTCAGGATATGCATGATTATCTGTCGGCCTTGATGTCGGGCGGCAGCAACGGGCCACGGATGTTTTCCGGTGATTTCTGTCTGGGTTATTTTCTGGCTGCGTCGACTGACAGCCGTTCGATGACGTTCCGCCCCGACGAGATCCGTTGACGATCTGAGTCGGGTGCATGGGATGTGTGGATGAATGGGGATAAAAAGAGCGTTGGCAACCTTGATGGCTGCCAACGCTGACTTTTATAAGTCGGGGTGACAAGATTCGAACTTGCGACCACA
>BLLX01000084.1 GCA_011959405.1 Muribaculaceae bacterium | reverse complement strand
CGCAAATTTACAAAAAATTCTCCATCTGACCCGAAAGTCTGAAATATTTCTCGGCCACAAGCAGGCTCACGGCCAGTTCCATGCGAGGATTTCGGAAACGGTCGACATACTCATGTGCATTATCCAGAATCTCGCGCGCAAGAGTCGGACGCTCCAGATAATATTCCATCCGCTCCAGCAGATCGGAGTAGTCCGGCTTCACTTCCACATAATGCTCTCCCGGACGCAAAGCCCCTTCCATAAACCATGTCTCGTATTCCGGAATGGGCATCACAGCCAGAGAGTTTGAACTCATCACCCACTTCAGGTTTGTGGCCACATCATTGCCTTCGATGCAGGATATGAACTTGAATTTAAGCTGTTCGGCCAGACTCATGCGCGGCACCAGCCATTCGGGATGCCCGTGGTCAGGGACCGCGTTGATCTGCCCGAGGTCACACGCCTGATGACCGAACCAACGCTCAAGCAATCTCACGCGTTTAGGCCAGTAGACGTAATTGCGACTTACTATACGAGGACTTTTTGACTCCCACGGCACCGGATCATTTATGAATCTGAAATGCCGTACGGCGTTAAGCTTCATCACCACCGCATTAGAGTGACCGCCGGACACCGGACGGCATTTCACGAACGAAGGCACCGAAGGCTCCTCTGTCAGGTCGCCGAACACATATGAGAAACGATAATCGCGGCAGAAATGCCTTAAAACGTGGTTCAGAGGAAAGAAATAACCGGAATGGCGGTGTCTGGCCCGCCACGGGAAACGGAAATCGGCCACCCGGATCCACTCCTCGCCGGGGCGGCACTGCTCCATGCGGTTCAGATATGCCGCACGGCGGTGCGCTTCCTCCAGCTCGGCATCGGTCAGCGACGCCATGATCCGCGGGACCCGCATCCTGTACCACGCACCGGGAAGCACATAACGCCATCCGTCGGCAATGAAATTCCCGACCTTACGCGCCTGCTGAAGCTGCCGGTTAGTGGGATTTATCATCAAAAATGACTTGAGCCGTCAAAACAGTGTGTACACACCTTACATTTCGGCAACCCTATAGACTCGATAAGAGTTTCTATTGTATTGAATTTGAGCGAAGTCAACCCGAATCGCTCACGTATTTTCTCCACCATGGCGCAATACTGCGGCGATCCGGTGGTGGCATATTTGTCCAGATTCCTGTCAGGGGCACCTTCAAGCTCTTCGATGATCCGCCGAGTCAGCAGCTCCATGTCAGACTTTGATGAGGTGAATCCCACATAGCGGCATCCGTAGATCAGCGGCGGACAGGCGATGCGCATGTGCACTTCCTTGGCACCGCAGCTGTAAAGTTCCTTCACATTATCGTTGAGCTGAGTTCCGCGCACGATCGAATCGTCGCAAAACAGCGCCCTTTTGCCCTGAAGCATGGCACGGTTCGGCACCAGCTTCATCTTCGCCACCAGACTGCGCATAGACTGGTCGCTGGGTGTAAAACTTCTTGGCCATGTGGGGGTATATTTGGATATACACCTGTGATACGGCACCCCTTTGCCTGCCGCATATCCCAAGGCCATGCCCACGCCCGAATCTGGAATGCCGCATGCACAGTCGACTTCTGTATCATCGGTCTGGCCCATTTTAAATCCTGACGTAAAGCGGGTTTCCTCAACATTGCGTCCTTCGTAGCACGAAGTGGGAAATCCATAGTAAACCCACAGAAACGAACACACCTGCATCTCCTCGCCGGGAGCGCGCAGACGGGTCACACCGTCAGCCTTCACCTCCACGATCTCTCCGGGGCCGAGATCCCTGAAATGTTCGAATCCGAGATTCGGAAAAGCCGTCGATTCCGATGTGCACGCATATGATCCCTCCTTGCGTCCGAGAGCTATGGGAGTGCGTCCGAGCTTGTCGCGTGCGGCTATTATTGAACCGTGTGCGGTGAGAATCAACATTGAGCACGAACCCTCTATCCGGTCATATACATTCTCTATGCCCTCAACGAAGGTTTTACCCTGATTTATCAGCAGGGCCACCAGTTCTGTCTGATTTGTCTGTCCCGAACTGAGTTCTCCGAAATGCACCCCGGCATCCAGAAGTTCACGTTCGAGCCGATCCATATTGCTGATCTTGGCCACAGTGACTATGGCGAACTTACCGAGATGAGAGTTGATGATTATGGGCTGCGGATCCGTATCGCTTATCACTCCGATACCGCATGAACCCTCGAATTTGGAGAGTTCGCTTTCGAATTTAGTCCTGAAATATGTACTTTCAAGACTGTGGATTTTACGGCAGAAGATGCCGTTGGTCTCGTCGTAGGTCGCCATGCCAGCACGCTTTGTGCCGAGATGAGAATTGTAGTCGACCCCATAAAACAGGTCATTGCGGCAGTTGCGCTTGGCGGCGGCGCCAAAAAAACCTCCCATAAAGAATGTATTTGAAAATAGAATGATGATTCAAAGGCACAAATTTACGCATTTTCCTCCGATTTCAAGCAAAAAAACTATATATCACGGTCACATGTTATATACATAAAAACACGTTTCAGACATGCCGCAGACCTCACATTCTCCAACATCGCCGCTGAAGCGCCACACACTCACCCTGCTGCACACTCTGGTGCTGCTGGCGTCAGTGGCGCTCATACTGGTGATTTCGTGGGACACATTTCATAATCTTTCGTTTGTGGCCGATCCATTCTACCTGAAAATCCAATACTGGATATGCCTGTTTTTCCTGTCGGACATAGTGGTGGAATGGCTTATGTCGGACCACAAGATCAGGTATCTGTGGCGCAACCTGCTGTTCGTGGCCGTGAGTATTCCCTACATAACAGTGATTCGCCGTCTGAATCTCGACATACCCGACCAGGTGCAGTATGCCCTGAGGTTCATGCCTATGCTTCGCGCCGCATACGTGCTGGCCATGGTCACGGGAGCTTTCTCGGCCAACCGCATGACGTCGCTGTTCAACGCCTACATGTCGCTTCTGCTCTCCACGCTCTATTTCGGTTCTCTGATGTTCTACATCGAGGAGCGCACCGTAAATCCCGGCGTAACCTCCTACTGGGAAGCGCTGTGGTGGGCCATCATGGACATGACCACCTGCGGATCGTCAATCAATGCCCTGACTCCCACAGGCCAGGTGCTCGGAGTGGTCCTCGCCGCCGAGGGTCTTATTCTATTCCCCGTATTCACCGTCTACATCACCGAAGCCGTCACAAGGACCACATCCAAACCGCCGGTAACGGACACCTCCGCTCACCGCAGCAGCAGGCAGGCGTCGCCGTAACTGAGGAAGCGGTAGGCCGGATCCGCCAGCGCGAAATCGTAGAGCGGGCGCCAGTTGTCGGCGCCCACAAAAGCGCTCACAAGCAGCAGCAGAGTCGATCGCGGCTGATGAAAATTGGTGATGATGCCGTTGACCATACGGTAGTCATAGCCCGGCGCAATGATCACACGTGTCGACGATATGAGCCTGTCGCCTATGCGGCCGAGCAACGCTCCGAGCGCTTCGGCCACCGACAGACGCGGATGCGACGGATCGTACGGATACCATTGCGGAAGTTCGTCTATGTCAAGCCCCTGATAGGCGCGACACCCGAGATGATAGATACTTTCCAGCGTGCGCACCGATGTAGTGCCCACAGCTACGACCGGACGCGCGCCGCGCGCCAGCTCCTCGATCAGACCACGGCCCACCGAAATGAACTCGCTGTGCATCACATGTTGCCCGATGTTGTCGGCCTTGACAGGCTGAAACGTGCCTGCGCCCACATGTAGCGTAAGTTCCCGACGTACTATTCCGCGGCGGTCCACCTCCTCCAACAGTGCAGGTGTGAAATGGAGTCCGGCCGTAGGCGCGGCCACGGATCCGTCAATGCGCGAGAACACCGTCTGATAATCCACCGTGTCGCTCTCTTCGGTGGCCCGGTTGAGATACGGTGGTATGGGCAGCTCTCCCGCGGCGGCTATGACCTGGGCGAACGAGAATCCGCCAGTCCAGCTGAGCCGCACCACAGAAGCGTTGTCGATCTTCTCCACTCGTTCCGCCGTCAGAGTCACGGCATGTCCGTCTATTTCGATCATACCGCGCAACAGTCCTTCTTTCCAGCGTTTGGAATTACCTACGAAACATTGCCATTCAACGGATTCCTCGCTGGCAAAACTCACTGCATAGTCCACAGGGCGCACCGGTTCCAGACAGAATATCTCGATCAGTGCGCCAGACTCCTTGCGGAAACGCAGACGGGCGTTGATCACCCGGGTGTTGTTGCACACAAGCATGGCGTTCTGAGGCAGCAGCTCCGCCACTTCATTGAATACATGGGTCGAAAGTGTGCCGTCGGCGTTGCGCACAAGCAGGCGGCAACGGTCGCGTTCGGCCAGCGGATGACGGGCTATACGTCCGTCGGGCAGAGGATAGTCAAAGCTCTCTATGCTGATTTCCTGAGGGTTCATTCGCGATAATATACGCGCTTTACGCGCGGTGACACTGAAGTCAGAATTTCATAAGGAATGGTGCCGACGGCTTCCGCCACATCCGACACCGGAATATTTTCACCGAAAATTTCCACCGGTTCGCCGGCGGCCACGTCCGCCCCGGCTTCGGTGACATCCACCATGCACGAGTCCATGCACACATTGCCCACGATCGGGCAGCGCACACCACGTACCACCATGAATCCGCCGCCATTGCCCAGACGCCGGTTAAGGCCGTCGGCATAGCCCACAGGCACTGTGGCCACAAGCGACCTGCGGCCGAGCACCGTACGCCGGCCATAACCTATCGAAGTGCCTGCCGGCCATTCTTTCACGGCAATAATTATGGACCTGAGGGTCGACACCGTACGCAGCCCGGACGTGGCAGGAATGCCGAGCGTATCGACTCCGTAAAGACCTATGCCGAGACGCACAAGGTCATACTGCCACTGAGGGAAGCGGGCTATGCCGGCCGAGTTGAGGATATGACGCAGGAAGCCGTTGCCGATCTCCGCCGAAAGTGCCGCACACATGTCGTCATATAAATGTAGCTGCATAAGCGTGTAATCGTCCATATCAAGACAATCGGCCGTAGCCAGATGCGAAAAGGCCGAGCGGACCTTAACCACCGATGTGGCGCGCAGCATCCGGCCAAGAGCCGGAATATCCTCGGGCAGGAATCCGAGACGGTGCATGCCGGTGTCGAACTTTATATGGACCGGATAACCGGATATGCCGCGCTTCTCCCCCTCACGTATGATTTCGGCCAGCATGTCGAAACTGAAGATTTCAGGCTCGAGCATATTGGCGAACAGAGAATTGTAGTCCGTGACCTTTGGATTCATCACCATCACGGGCATGGTGATGCCCGCACGGCGCAACTCCTCGCCCTCGTCTACCACAGCCACGGCAAGATAGGCCGCGCCCTGGCTCTGCAGAGTCTTGGCCAGCTCGTATGATCCGGCACCGTAGCCCGACGCCTTGACCATGGCCACCATGCCGGTCCCTGGTCCCACCATGGACCTGTATTGGTTGAAATTATGTATGACGGCGTCGAGGTTCACCTCAAGCACCGTTTCATGGTGGCGCGCGCGCAAAGTCTCGGCCACGGAATGGACAACGCTGTCAGGCTCGCCCTTCACCAGAATCAGCTCACGCGAGAAATCCGCGGCCGACAGAGAGCACAGACACTCCTCCGACGATGCAAACAACCGCGAGCCGGCCGGAAGCAGATCTTTATTCTCCAGATAATTCCGTCCTATGCCTATGAATCTTTCCACTCCATATTGCCGCAGCAGCCGCGCCAGCTCCCGACAGGTATGCCGACCGTCGCCGCCGAGATCGTCGGCCATCACCGTGACGGTACGCCCCGCCGTGCGCCGCCGACGCATAAAATCCAGCGCGGGAACAAGCGAAAATATATCGCATGTGAAGCGGTCAGATATCACCAGACAGTTGTTGACTCCTTCGGTCACGTCAAGACGCGTTTTCAACGGAGACAACGGAGCATCCACGGCCGGCATCCCCAGCGCTCTCACAGCCGCAGCAGCCAATATGCCGTCGATCATGTTGACATCAGCACCGGATGGCATCTCCACCCCGCAGCCGACGCCAAGTCCGGCAGGAGCGATCACTGACGGAGCGCGCCTTGCCAGAATCAGTTTCTCACTGCGCTTCTCCTCGACCGAGACAAACCCCTCGGAATGCTCCTTCTGAAGGATATTGGTCACCACCACCATGTCCGGCCGTATCATCCGCTCCAGACGGGCCATCTCACCCTTGCGGGATATGCCGGCTTCGATCACGGCAAAGCGGTGTAGCTGCGGATCTATCTCAAGCAACGACAACGCCACACCCACCTGACTGTTGTAGCTGCGGGGCGACCTCACCGAAGGGGCCTGATCGGCCAGAAGTCTGTATATGCCCTCTTTCACCATGGTCTTACCGCGCGAACCGGCTACGGCAATGACGGTAGTGGAGGTGCAGCCGCGCCTATGGGACTCGGCCAGCGTCCGGAGCGCTTCAAGCACATCGCCGACAACCAGAAAATCGGCCGCCGACGGGTCCACCCCTTCCGGCACCCGTTCCACCACAAACGCACGCACTCCCGCAGCAAGCAGATCGGCCACATAGCGGTGGCCGTCGTTATTAGGGGTACGCAGAGCAAAAAACAACGTGGATTCGGGATCGACAAGCGAACGGCTGTCGGTCAGTGCCGACAGTATCATACGTTCAGGGCACGACGGTCCGGCCGCGCCAAGCACCGCCGCAATCTGCGCGAGGGTCTGTCCGGTCATGACTTCAGAACATATAGGCCACACGGAACTGCCATCCGGAGCAACGTGTGGAGAAATCTTCCAGCAAGCGGGTTTTCAGCGTATAGGTAAGTCCCCATGTGTAGCCCGCGCTTATCTGATAATGCCTGAACAGCTCCACACCAAGCCCCACGGTCACACCGACATCGCCGCCTGAATACTTGAACGCCGACTCTCCGTGGCGCTTCACGGACGAATGTCCGAGCTGTATATTGAAGTCCGGACCCGCGTAAGCGAACGGAGCGATATAGTCTTCCAGACCGTTCATACGGGTCCATTTGAACCGGAGATGAACCGGAATCTGCAGATTGTGTATGAGCACACGCTCATTGCCGAATCCCGGCACACTCCAGATAGGCTTCTGTCCAAGATTCACATTCGCACCGTTCATATAATAGAGCAGTCCGAAATCCACACCGAATCCTATCCCGCCGAACATGAGTTCGGTCTGCAGGCCGGCATGTCCGCCAAACTGGCTGCTCACATCCACAAGATCCTGCTTGAACTTGAAATTGGTCACATTGCCGCCCAACAGCGGACCGTAGCGAAACTCGGCGTGGGCCACAGAGACGGAGGATATTGCGGTTACAAGGGCCAGAGCGGCCATGCGTAGAACTTTCATACTTAACGGATAAAATGGTTTGGAGTGCAAATTTACGATAAAATCACGAATTACGGTAAAAATATTTTTCAGACATCTGATGAACTTTTTTTCTCGGCCATTGTTTTACTATCACAAGCAGCAATGCTTTCCCATTGTAAAGAAATGTGATAATGATCG
>BLLX01000083.1 GCA_011959405.1 Muribaculaceae bacterium | reverse complement strand
GGGATAAATCAGGAGCTCGGCTCCGCGCAGGGCCATGAGTCTGGCTGCTTCCGGATACCATTGGTCCCAACACACCAAAACGCCAAGACGTCCGACAGAAGTATCGATTGGTTCAAATCCGAGATCCCCCGGAGTAAAATAAAATTTTTCGTAATACGCCGGATCGTCCGGGATATGCATCTTGCGGTATTTGCCCGCCACAGAGCCGTCGCGCTCAAACACCACTGCCGTATTATGATACAGTCCGGGAGCGCGTTTCTCAAACAGAGATGTGACGATAACGGTATTTGTCTGACGGGCCAGATCCGAATAAAACGAAGTCACTTCAGAGGGTAAAGGCGTGGCAAGGGAACAGAGATCAACATTTTCCGTCTGGCAGAAATACAGTGAGTCATGAAGCTCACGATTCACTATCAGTTGGGCGCCCTCGGCGGCCAATAGCCTGATCTGTTCGGCTATTCGTGCTCTGTTGTCTGCAATATCGGCAGAATTATGCTGCTGAATGATACCTATTTTCATATAAATGTGATAATTTCAGAAGGAATTTGCATAGTGGCACAATGAAGCGATCCGTGTTGACGCACAAGGGCGCAACAATCAATCATGCGTATCTCACGATCTGGAAAAGCCACCCGCAGAGTGTCGGCGGCAAGTTTATCCTTGGCGGGCTGACCGTATGTGGGCATTAAAACCGATCCATTAAGCACCAGATAGTTGGCATAAGTAGCTGGAAGTCTGTCACCGTCTTCATCAAATATGGCGTCAGGCAGCGGCAGTTCGATCAGATTGTACGGCTCTCCGTCGGCATTTGAAAACGAGCGTAACTGAGATGCCATTGCTGCGAGATCGGCATAATGCTCGTCATTGCTGTCAGAACAGCCAGTATATATTATGGTGTTGTGCGGTGCAAGACGGCACAAAGTGTCGATATGACCGTCAGTATCATCACCGGCCAGCGAACCATGGTCAAGCCACAGTAGTTTGCGGGCGCCAAGCCGACGCAGTATCTCGCTCTGTATCTCCTCACGTGTCAGCGGCTGGTTGCGATTGGGAGCCATCAGGCAACATGACGTCGTCAGAATAGTGCCGCAACCGTCGCTCTCAATAGAACCACCCTCCAGCACAATATCCTCGCAACATTCATAGTCACCAGAAAAAATCCTCTCTTCCATAAGCCTTGCTGTGGCTCGATTGTCATGACATGCCGCAAATTTCAGCCCCCATCCGTTAAACCTGAAGTCAAGAATAAGCGGCTTTCCGTCAGCGGTCTGTGCCGTCAGCGGACCATAGTCGCGCGTCCATGTATCATTAGTTGGCATTTCCACCACAGTCACACCGGCAGGCATTTCCCCGACTTCGGAAGCATCTGGAGCGAGCAATATCACGTGCTCTTCCTTTACGATCTCGGCAATTATATTTCTGTAGCATTGCCGCACCTCATCAAGCATATATGCCCAGTCTGTGTGACAATGAGGCCATGCCATCAATATGGCTCCATGGCGTTCCCACTCGGCCGGCAACCGCCGGCTTATTTTTTCATCAAATCTATTGAGAATCATAATCTGTCAATGAATCCCATACGGAATCCTGTGAATCAAGGTACTCGTCAGCATAGTCCATAAATCCGCAACGTTCGGTATGTCCTGTCTCCAGGCACCATTGTCTGTAATCGGCACGAAGATCGGCATCATCGGCAATCATTCTTTTGAATTCCGCCTCTGCGATGTCTATGCTTCCACAATTGTGAAGCAAACTATCAAAAAGATCTGTAAAGTTATCCATAACGATAGGGTGTTTCACATATAACACCTCAAATTTAAGAAAATATTTCGGAATACGCCTAATTAATTTAATAACTTAACTTAAATTAGATGGTGTCCTTATAAAAAATAATATGGTGTTATCGTAGGATAACACCATATTATTTTTGCAGATATGTTTGTATTGTATATCGCGCAATTACATGCTCTCGATACGCTTGAGATTTTCAGCGTCGTTGAGGTTATAATAGATATTGCGCAGAATCGGGAGTGCATTATGTGTGTGATCCGGATCAAGCTGGATGCCTTTTTCCAGATAAATCACAGCTTCTTTGAACAAAGGAAGCACCTGCTCCTCACGCATCTTATTATAGGCGGCATTATCGAGATTGGATGACGCGTCATTGATACGATATGCCTTGTTTGCTATCACACGGCCGTAATGATACTGGTAGACACCATTGTCAGGGGCAAGTTCAGCAGCTTTCTTATAATATCCGAAAGCATCATCATTAAGCGCCTGCGCTTTAGCGGCATCCATGTCCTCGGTCACCTGGCTTTCCAGAAGAATACCTTTGGCATTGTAGAGCTGGGCATTGTCGGGAGCGGCTGCGATGGCCTTGTCTAGCATTTCAAGAGCAGCGGTGTACTGCTTGCGGTCAATATAGCCGTTTATCAGTTCGCCGATATATGCAGGATTGTCATTGCCGCGTTTTTCAAAAGCCATGTGCGCGATTTCAAAAGCACGGTCTTTGTTGCCGGCCATATTGGCACATGCGATGGCATTGTCGAAAGCATCGTTTCCGGGATAGTCATATTCTGTTGCCTTAACAAACGCTTCAGTAGCCTCAGGATACATTTTTGCCGTATATGCAAAGATACCCATGTTGTAGAAATTCTGCGCCATGACAGTGTCTTCCGGAGCAGCAGGAGCGTCCTTGCCCAACTGTGTCATGAAAGGTATATCGGAATATATCTTCCACGCTTCATAAGCACCGGCAGCATCCTGCGCTTCCCAAAGGAGAGCACCGGCGTTGTAATAGTTGGCATAGTTGGACGCAATGGTCTTGAGCATCTCTTTGGAGTATTTGGTCTTGATCTTAACCTTGCCCTTAGACTCTTCCCTTATTGTGTCCATAGGAAGTGCCTTGAGGTAATATCCGTAGGCATCGATCAGCGAACGGCCCATATCCTTTTTGTCCGCATCCTTGCCCAAGGTAAGATTTTGATACAGATCATTCCAGTTGCCAAACTCGTTTTTGCCGGCGAGATACCAAGTTTTCACGTCGTTTGCCGTTTCGGCATTGGTCATGGCGCCTTTGAGCATGGCGCGGATGTCGTGACGCTTGGGGCCTTCTGATTTCATGGCGCGGTCAGCGTCTTTGAGCACTTGCTGCTGAGCAACGGCACCAAAGGCGGTGGCCACACAGCATGCCAGAATCATTAACTTTTTCATAGCTGTTTGAAAAATGTTGTTATAGGTGATGTTGTTTTACTTATTCTTCGGTTTCTGATTCTTCAGTTTCGGTCTCGATGTCATCAGTAACGGGAAGCGAATCCAATACTTCGCCGTCGGTCTCAACCTCATCTGTGGGTTCATCGGGATCGGAATCTACGGCACATACGGATGCGATAACATCATTACGTTTTCCGAGATTGATCAGGCGCACACCCTGAGTGGCACGTCCCATCACACGAATGTCGGCAACGTTCAGACGCAACGTGATGCCGCTGCGGTTTATTATCACCAGGTCATTCTGATCGTCAACACTCTTGATAGCTACAAGCTTGCCGGTCTTCTCAGTGATGTTGATTGTTTTGACGCCTTTTCCTCCGCGGTTGGTGATACGATAGTCCTCGATATCGGAGCGTTTTCCGAATCCAGTCTCGGAGATGACCATAACGGTTTTATCCGTTCCGGGCTCCATGCAGATCATACCAACAACTTCGTCAGAGGGATCGTCGGCATCAAGGCTCATGCCGCGCACGCCGGTGGACATGCGTCCCATCTCACGGACCTTGCTTTCGTGGAAGCGGATCGCACGGCCATTGCGGTTGGCCATGAGTATCTCGCTGTTGCCATCGGTCAGCTCAACCTGCAGCAGTTCATCGTCTTCGCGTATGATAATGGCGTTCACACCGTTTGCACGCGGACGTGAATATGCTTCAAGAGAGGTTTTCTTTATCACGCCTTTCTTTGTGCAGAACACAAGATTGTGCGAATTGACGAATTCAGAATTATTCAGCTGGCGGATGCTTATATATGCTTTGACGGAATCACCGCTCTCGATGCTGAGAAGATTCTGAATAGCACGTCCCTTCTGGTTTTTTGCCCCTTCGGGAATGTTGTACACCTTGAGCCAGTAGCAACGGCCGCGCTCTGTGAAGAAGAGCATGTAGGAACGGTTGTTGGCCGTGTAGATATGCTCTATAAAGTCTTCGTTGCGAGTAGAGCTGCCTTTCGCTCCTACACCTCCGCGGTTCTGGGCGCGGAATTCGGTGAGCGGAGTGCGCTTGATATAGCCGAGATGGCTGATGGTGATGACCATTTCGTCGTCACTATAGAATTCATCATCATCAAAAGCGCCACCGGCACGGTCAATGCGCGTGCGACGCTCATCGCCGAACTTATCGCGTACCTCAACGAGTTCGTCCTTGATCAGCTGACGGCATACTTCCGGATCCTCAAGAATAAGATGGAAACGTTCGATCTGTGCTTTCACCTCATCATAGTTCTGACGCAATTCGTCCTGAGCAAGTCCCGTGAGTTGACGCAACCGCATTTCAACGATTGCCTGAGTCTGGGCTTCACTGAGTCCGAAACGCTCGCTCAGTGCCTGACGGGCAGCTTCCGTGTTGGCTGATTCCTTGATGATCCGGATTACTTCGTCAATATTCTGCGATGCGACAATAAGTCCTTCAAGAATATGAGCCCGTTCTTCAGCCTTGCGGAGTTCATAGCGGGTGCGGCGTATCACCACGTCGTGGCGATGGTCAACAAATGCCAACAATATTTCCTTCAGGCTGAGTGTCTTCGGACGGCCATTGACAAGGGCCACGTTATTGACGCTGAACGAGGTCTGCAAAGCAGTCATCTTAAACAGCTTGTTGACAACCACAAGCGGATTGGCATCGGCGCGCAGATTAATCACAATCCGTTGCACGAGGTTGCTGTTTGATTCATCGCCCACGCCAGTGATCCCTTCGATTCTCTTTTCAGCGGCAAGCTGTCCGATGTGTGCCACCAGTTCAGAGCGATTGACACCGTAAGGAATCTCTGTAATTATGATATTGGAGTGGTTGGCTTCATTTTCAATGTGATAATCACCGCGTATGATAATGCGTCCGCGACCTGTCTCATAGGCATCACGCACACCGTTGACACCATAGATTATACCTCCCGTAGGAAAGTCGGGGGCGGGAATGTATTCCATCAACTCGTCAACCGTAAGGTCGGGATTATCGAGAAGCGCAATCGCAGCATTGACTGATTCCGCAAGGTTGTGCGTAGGCATATTCGTGGCCATGCCCACTGCTATACCGCTGGCGCCATTGACCAGCAGATTAGGCACACGCGCGGGCAACACCACAGGTTCGTCGCGGGTGTTATCGTAGTTACGCTGCATATCGACGGTCTCACACTCAATATCCTTGAGCATTACCTCTCCAAGTTTGGCAAGACGAACTTCCGTATAACGCATTGCTGCAGCGCCATCACCGTCGATAGAACCGAAGTTGCCGTGACCGTCGACCAATATATTGCGCATCGCCCAGTCCTGAGCCATGCGGACCACAGTGCCATAGATAGACGAGTCACCATGAGGGTGATATTTACCCATGACATAACCGACCGAATTGGCCGATTTCTGATGAGCCTTGTCTGATGTATTGCCCATTTCATTCATGCCGTAAAGCACACGGCGGTGCACGGGTTTCATGCCATCGCGCACGTCAGGAAGGGCTCGCGACACTATCACCGACATGGAGTAGTCGATGTAGGCCGATTTCATTTCATTTTCAATGTTGATCTTAAGAATTCGATCGTCGATCATTGCTGTATTTTATATATAGTTCTTGCGTGAGTATCCGATACAGGCGCGTGTACGCCCGCAAAATACCATACAAAGGTACTTATTTTTTTGCAAACATACAACATCACGCATACGATTACGCACATCTGACGCACATTAAACAGACTTGCCTGTTGAGAGTAGGCATGTCCCGTATTGAAGTCCTCACGATGACAGAATACGCAATATATATTGCTTATATCATGGCATTTCCCTACTTTTGTAATTTAGAATTGTAATGAAAATGGAAAAAGAATCTCTTGGAATTCATTCGGAGTACGCATGCCATGATGTTTACGGCGCATTGAACATGCCTGTGTATCACACGCTTGCCTATGAATTTAAAGATGCAAAATCAATGTCTGATGCTTTTTGCGGACGCACTGATGTGCCAGACTATTCACGTATAACCAACCCGACTGTCATCAATTTCGAACGTATAGTAAGATCTTTGACCGGATCTCGCGACGTAATCGCTTTCAACTCCGGAATGGCGGCGATTTCAAACGCCGTCATGGCTCTGGCACAAAGCGGGCAAAAGATTGTCACTTCACGACATCTGTTCGGCAACACATTCTTATTGTTCACGGACGTGCTCCGGCGATTCGGGGTGGGTACGGAATTTTGCGACCTTACGGATATAACGGCCCTCAAGGAGTCTATTGATGCCGACACCTGTTGCATATTCCTGGAAATAATGACAAATCCTCAAATGGAAGTGGCCGATATACGTGCGATAGCCGATGTGGCACATGCGGCAAATATTCCTGTCATCGCAGACACCACAATGATACCGTTCACTCATTTCAACGCCGCATCACTCGGTATAGACGTCGAAGTCCTGTCAAGTACGAAATATTTTGCCGGAGGTGGCACGTCGCTCGGAGGATTAGTGATTGATTACGGCACAATAGAAGGATTTGACAACCGGATGCGACGCGAGATGCTGATGAATCTCGGAGCATACATGAATCCGCATGCAGCATATATGCAGACACTTGGCATAGAAACTATCCACGCAAGATACGGTACACAACAGCGCAATGCGACAGCTGTGGCCGAGGCATTGTCGTCGATTCCCGGCATAACGGTCAATTATCCGGGACTTGCCACAAACAGGTATCATGATATATGCGTCAGGCAGTTTAATGGCAATTTTGGCGCGATGATCACATTTGAACTTCCGTCCGAGGAGAGTTGCTTTAAATTCATAGATTCTCTGAAAATGATACATCGGGCTACAAATCTGTTTGATAACAGATCGCTGGCCATTCATCCAGCCAGCACTATTTTCGGCACTCTCTCTCAGAAGCAGCGCGATGAAATGGACATATCCCCTACCCTGATCAGGCTGTCGATCGGTCTGGAACACACGTCGGATATAATCAATGATCTTTACCAAGCCATCAAAGCGGCAATATAATCAAGCATGAATATCGCAGAATACATTCGCCAGAATACAGGTAATCCTATTTTTTCCTTTGAGGTGCTTCCTCCGCTCAAAGGAAACAGCATAGATCGCGTATACAGAATAATAGACAAGCTCCGGGAATTCAATCCCGGATATATAAATATCACATCGCATCACAGCGAAAGCATCTATGTGCCACAGGCCGACGGATCACACAAAAAAATAACAGTGCGCAAACGTCCTGGCACTGTAGCTATAGCAGCGGCTATCCAGAACCGTTACGGCATCACCACCGTGCCGCATATAATATGCAAGGGTTTCACGAAGGAGGAAACCGAATATGCGTTGCTCGACCTCAATTTTTTAGGAATAAGCAATCTCCTTCTGCTTCGCGGCGACACGAAATCATTGGACACAATGCGTCAGAATCCGTCATTGTTTCATGAACATGCGTCAGACCTTCAGCAACAGGTGAATGCTTTTAATCGCGGAGTATCGCTTGACGGATCACAGCTGGAAGGCATTGAAACTCCTTTTTCATACGGAATGGCGTGCTATCCGGAAA
>BLLX01000082.1 GCA_011959405.1 Muribaculaceae bacterium | reverse complement strand
GCACTGCGATATCTGTCTGACCAGCCCATGGTGGGATTTGACACTGAAACACGCCCGGCATTTAAAAAAGGACAGACACACGGAGTGGCACTGATGCAACTATCATCGGCCGACTGCTGCTTTCTGTTCCGCATAAGCCGTCTCGGTCTGTTTCCGGAGCTGAAAGATTTTCTGGAAAACCCCACCATTGTCAAGATAGGCTTGTCGACTCGCGACGACTTCCATGTGCTCAACCGTATTTCCCCTGTCACTCCACAGGGCTTCATCGAACTGCAGACATTGGTCAAGGAATATATGATCAGCGACATAAGCCTGACCAAAATCTATGCCATATTATTCGGATCGCGCATATCCAAAGGACAACGTCTCACTAACTGGGAAGCGGTGGAGCTTACCGAAGCCCAGCAACGCTACGCCGCCCTTGACGCATGGGCATGCTTACGCATATACAACCACCTGATCTCCGGCAGATTTATCCCGACGGAATCTCCGTTTTATCATCCCGTAACCGAGCCACAGCCTCAGGAACAATAGTCATACCTAAGAGTTCCTTCATAAAGATAAAAAGGGCGAATTCCGGTCATATCCGGAGTCCGCCCTTCTCATCAGTCCCACGTAAATGGGGGTTAATCACCAAAAGGATGTTTATACTCCTCCTTCAGGGGGCGGTTACCCGCCAAAATCATCAAAATGAATATTCTCACGCGGCACACCGAGTTCGTCGAGCATACGCACCACAGCGTTGCTCATCGGACCGGGACCACACATATAATATTCGATATCCTCAGGATTATCATGCTCCTTGAGATACGTCTCGAAAATAACCTGATGGACAAATCCGGGCGTGTATCCGATGCCGCGCTTATCCGCTTCAGGATCCGGACGGTCCAGAGCCAGATGGAAGTGGAAATTTGGATATTCCTTCTCCAGTTCAAGAAAATCATTGAGGTAGAACACTTCATTGAGAGCACGAGCGCCATAGAAATAGTGCATCACACGGTCCGTGGTCTTCAGTGTCTTGGTCATGTGCATGATCTGTGCACGCAGAGGAGCCATACCGGCGCCGCCGCCCACCCACATCATCTCATTCTTTGAGTCGAAAATAGGGAAGAAATCACCGTAGGGGCCGCTCATCATCACCTTGTCACCAGGCTTCAGGGTGAATATATAGCTTGATGCGATACCCGGGGGTACATCCTGAAATCCCACTTCAGGTTTCGGCTTGAACGGTGGAGTGGCAATACGCACTGTAAGCATTATGCGGTCGCCTTCGGCAGGATAATTGGCCATTGAGTATGCCCTAACGGTCGTTTCCTTATTTTCAGCCTTCAGAGAGAACAAGCCGAACTTTTCCCATGCAGGAAGATATTCCGGACCGATAGAATCTTTGTCAATATCCTTGTCATAGTCCATGCGGTAAGGCGGAATCTTGATCTGAGCATAACTGCCGGGAATAAAGTCCATGTGCTCGCCGGGAGGAAGAGCAACGATAAATTCCTTTATAAACGTGGCTACATTCTTGTTGGAGATAACTTCGCATTCCCATTCCTTAACGGCAAGGACGGATGCCGGAACTTTGATGGCCATGTCAGACTTTACTTTCACCTGACAGCCCAGTCGCCAGTGATCCTGCATCTCCTTTCTGGAGAAATGCACAGCTTCAGTGGGCAGAGGATCGCCACCACCATCAAGCACCTGCACGCGACACTGGGCGCATGAGCCTTTGCCACCGCAAGCCGAAGGCAGAAAAACATTGTCGGAAGCCAGTGTGCTGAGCAACGAAGCTCCGGTCTGAGCCTTGAGATGAGTGTCGGCATTGACCGTGATGGTCACTTCGCCGGAATGCACCAGAAAATGCTTTGCGACCAGAAGCACGGCCACAAGAAGCAGAGTCAGGAGCAAGAATATTCCCACACCGGAAAGCAGCGTGAGGGTTTCTGAAGATATTGCGTTTATAATCATAGGACCAAATCAGATTTTAATACCGAGGAAACTCATGAAGGCTATGCCCATCAGAGCGGTTATGATAAATGTGATTCCGATGCCGCGCAATGGCTTGGGCACGTTGCTGTAGCTGTCGACGCGTTCACGTATGGCAGCCAGAGCCACGATGGCGAGCAGCCAGCCTATGCCCCAGCCAGCCCCGGCGCATACCGATGTCCACACGCCGTCAAACTCTCTCTGCTGCATGAAGAGCGATCCGCCGAGAATGGCGCAGTTCACTGCTATCAGCGGCAGGAAAATGCCCAGTGAGCTGTAGAGCGCCGGAGCATATTTCTCCACGGCCATCTCCACAAGCTGTGTCATCGACGCTATTACCGCGATGAACATGATCAGTGACAGGAAACTGAGATCCACGTCGGCATACTCTGGTCCGAGCCAAGAAAGGGCGCCGGCCTTGAGCACGTAGGTTTCCAGCAGATAGTTGATCGGAAGGGTTATGACAAGCATGAATGTCACCGCAGCCCCGAGACCGAGAGCGGTTTTGACATTTTTAGACACCGCAAGATAGGAACACATGCCCAGAAAATAGGCAAATATCATATTGTCGATAAAAATCGACCGGATAAACAGATTTAAATTTTCCATAGATACCTGTGTATGTGTGTTACTGTTCTTGTAGATCCTTATTTATGCTGCGGTGAACCCAGATAATGCAGGCCACGACAATCAGGGCCATAGGCGGCAGGATCATCAGACCGTTGTTCACATAGCCCAGTTCATAAAAGCTGTCAGGCACAACCTGATAACCCAGCAATGTGCCCGATCCGAGCAGTTCGCGGAAAAATGCCACGATCACCAGAATCACGGCATAGCCAATGCCGTTGCCTACGCCGTCGAGAAACGAAGGCCACGGTTTGTTGCCGAGGGCAAAGGCCTCGAGACGGCCCATCAGAATACAGTTTGTGATTATAAGCCCGATAAATACCGACAGTTGTACGCTCACCTCGTAGGCGTAGGCCGCGAGCAGTTGACTGACCATCACCACCAGACCGGCCACCACTACGAGCTGCACGATGATGCGGATATTTGTCGGTATGGTGTTGCGCAGCAGAGATATGATCACATTGCTGAACGCCAGTACGGCTATGACACTTATGCCCATCACCATGGCAGGAGCGAGCTTTGCCGTGACCGCAAGTACGGAACAGATGCCGAGCACCTGCACTATCACGGGATTATCTTTTGAGAACGGGTTTAAAAAGACCCGCGAATTCTTGATTTTTTCAGCCATAACGCAGGTTGCTGTTATTTGGATGTGTTACGTAGGTTATCGAGAAAAGCGGCATATGGCGACAGACAGTTGTCGAGCATCGACGCCACGCCCTTGCTTGTGATGGTACCGCCCGACACAGCGTCGACATACTGACGCTCATCCAAAGGTTTCTGTCCTGATTTCATCACGTCGACAGGCAGGAAACGGCCTTCGGGAAACACAGTCTTACCATCGAACTGGCTGCTGAACGCCGGTTTTTCAATCTCGGCGCCGAGACCGGGAGTCTCGCCTTTATGATTGAAATATGCGCCATAGATTGTTTCTCCATCGGCATCAAAGGCCACATAGCCCCAGATCGGGCCCCATAAACCGGAGCCGTAACAGGGAAGGATATACTTTTTGGAACCGTCGGGCAATTGGCACACATAGACCGGGAGCTGACGTTCGTCAGCGGGTTTCTTGATCTGCATTGCCACATTGACATCCGATGCGCCGTCAGGGCAGACGATCTCGCCGGACGCGCTGACAAGCGGCTGGCCGACTATCAGTTTGCCGAACTGTGCCGCCACATCCGCTTCAGGTGTTATATGGACCGATTTGAGTATCTGGCCCATGGTGTCGGCCTTGATGTTGGCCTGCTGACGGTCGCGCAGCGACATGGATGTGACCGCAAGTGCGCATCCCACCACCACTACCAGCACCACGATATATATGATCGTGTAGACGTTGCTTTGCTTGTTTATCTTCATGACCGTACGGAAGTTTTAGCGCGACGGAGTCGGCGTGACACATTGGCCTGCACCACACAATAGTCAATCAGCGGTGCAAACACGTTCATCAGCAGCACGGCAAGCATAGCGCCTTCCGGATAGCCGCTGTTGTAGGAGCGGATCAATATGGCCATCACTCCCACCAGAGCGCCGTAGATCCACTTGCCTGTCTCCGTGCGCGCTCCTGTGACCGGATCGGTGGCCATGAACACCACCGCAAATGCAAATCCGCCATAAAGCATCTGATCGAATGCCGAAATATACGACACCGGATATGTGGCCGACGGGAAAGCGTGCACCACAGCACCCATGGCCAGACCGCCGGCAAATGCAGAAAGCATCACCTTCCAGCTCGCCATACCGGTGAAGAGCAGAATAGCCGCGCCGATGAGTATGCACAATGTAGAAGTCTCGCCAAACGATCCGGGGATAAGACCGATAAACGCATCATACCAGTCGGCCGTAATATTCGCCACCTGCTCCTGAGAGGTGGCCGTAGAGATCTCGCCCAGAGGAGTAGCGCCGGTGAAACCGTCGACAGCCTTGCCGCCGAATCCGAACATGGGTTCGGTGGGCACAAACACACTGTCACCGCTCATCTGCCTCGGATAGGCGAAAAATAAGAAAGCGCGGGTAACCAACGCCACATTAAGGATATTGAATCCAGTGCCGCCAAACACTTCCTTGACGAAAATCACGGAGAAAGCGGTTGCCACGGCAAGCATCCACAATGGAATGTCGACCGGACATATCATCGGAATCAATATACCGGTGACAAGAAATCCTTCCTGAATCTCCTCTCCTCGCCACTGGGCCACGACAAACTCTATACCGAGACCCACCGCATATGCTACTATCACGCGCGGCAACACGGCGAGAAAGCCGTAAAGCATCAGATCCCAGAACGGGAATTCGGACGCTCCTGTGGCAATCCAGTGCTGATAGCCGGTATTGTACATGCCGAAAATAAAACACGGCAACAACGCGAGCACCACAATGATCATGGTGCGCTTGGAGTCGTTCGCGTCATGTATGTGAGCGCCTTTCACTCCCGCCGTTTCATTGGGTGTGAACAGGAATGTCTCAAACCCGTCGTAGACCGAACGGAGCGATGATAGCTTCCCGCCGGGCATGAAGTGGGGCTTGATACGCTCAAGCTGTTTTTTCAATCCTTTCATTTGTATCGAGATTTTTGAAATTTTTTCCTTATTCCACTTCACGGCGCAGATAGTCCAGACCCTCGCGCACGATTTTCTGCAGTTCAAGTTTAGAGGTATCGACAAATTCCGGCAAAGCGAAATCCTCCGGAGCCACCTCGTATATGCCGAGCTGCTCCATTCGGTCAATATCGCGCGACAGAATCGCCTTGACCAGATATTCGCCCATTATATCCATCGGCAGCACTCTGTCATATTCTCCTGATAGAATCATGGCACGGTGACCGCCGTTGATACGTGCATCCGGCGAGAAACGCCTGCGTCCGAAAAAGTGTCCGAGCACCGAACGTTTGGTGCTTAGCTTATTAAAGCCGGGATTGGCCCATCCCATGAATTCATCGACATCACTACCGTCTCTTATCACCGAGATCTGACGGTAGGGATAGTGCAAAAATCCGTTCTCACCCACACTTTCACCGGTAAGCACAGATCCGGATATCACGCGTCGTTTTCCATCCACGGCGTTCATGCGTCCTTTCAGGAGCGAAGCCACATCGGCTCCAGCCACAGTCTTGACATATTCCGGATGGGCGACCTCAGGACCGGCCACAGTAACTATGCCGACAGGAGAGACTGACTTTTTCATGGCCAGCTGTCCGATCTTACTCAATGTGACAATGTCAAGAGTCCACACAGTCTCGCCCTTGTTTACCGGAGCAACAGCAGCAATCTGCGGACCGGGATTTCCACACGGGTGCGGGCCGGACACCGTCACCCATTCGGCTCCGGCTACCGGTTTCAACGGAGTACCCTCCGGCACACATATATATACTTTGCCGGCCGTAAGCGCTTTCAGAGCCTGCACACCTGCTGCAAGCTCGGCATCAGCATCGGCCACAGCCAGTTCCAGATGAGGAGCTAAAGGCGACGAGTCAAACGCGGTCACAAAAATATCACGCGGCTGTTTCGACGGATCAGGCACGACGTCATAGGGGCGCTGGCGCATCATGCACCAGAGTCCGCTATTCATAATGGCAGTCTTGAAATCCGCGGCAGGAGCGAACATCAGTCGATCCTGCGCAGATGCAGGCTCGGGAACGACCTCCACACGGATAATCTTGCGGCGTTCTCCACGTACCACTGCCTTGACAGTCCCGCTTACAGGGCTAACCAATTTAATTTCCGGATTCAGTTTGTGAAACAACAAGGGATCGCCGGCTTTTACCGTATCGCCCTCTTTCACTGACACCTTAGGCACAAATCCGGGAAAATCATCGGGATACACGGCCACTAATTCCGGCATCACCTGCGCAAGTCCTGAAACAGACTGCGGTTTAGCGGCAACACCTTGTAAATTAATGTCGAGCCCCTTCTTAATTTTGATATGCATAATGTATTTTAGGGATTAAGCTTATTCCGAAGCGCAAAGATACGAATTTTTTGTCATTTTTTAACACCCGGAACATCCCATTCCGAAAAATATTTGCACACTCATAAAAAATCAATTACCTTTGCCCCAGTAAAAACAACGCGGTAATAGCTCAGTTGGTAGAGCATCAGCTTCCCAAGCTGAGGGTCGCGAGTTCGAACCTCGTTTACCGCTCAAACAAGCAAAAGGTTGATTATCAGCTTGGTGATAGCAATAATCAACCTTTTTTCATGCTCCATTATCGCCCTAAAGTCCCGCCATGATATCGAACTTTCCGCACTTTTTGGGCGTTTTTATGCCGAAATGTTCACCCATTGTTCACCCAAACATAGTCTCAAAGTTTGATATTATGGCCACAACTATAAAATATGAAATACGAAAGGAACGACCCCGTCCTGATGGCTCGTTCCCTATCCGCATAAGGATAACCCACAACCGAAAAAATAAATATCTGCCTACTCCATGGACTATTTTGCCGTCGCAGATTGACAAAGAAGGCTACATCACAGACTACCGCATCGACGGATATGTCTACGACATGGTGCGCGACATCCGCACAAAAATAGACGAGCTTGGCATCCGTGCCAATGACATGAGTGTGGAAGATATAATCGACTACATCAACACAGAGGAAGAAAAAAGCGTCCTTTTGCCCTTGACTTTGTGCAATACACCCGCGACTACATCCAGAAACTCAAAGACACGGGACATAGCGGAACTGCGGTCAATTATAACTGTGCCATCAACTCACTCGTCAAGTTCGCCAAACGTGAGACGGTAGATGTCTTGGCAATGACATCTAAATTCGTTCAGAACTGGATTGACTGGATTGGAGAGCAACCAACTCCAAAGGGGAAATCAGGAGGACGAGCTGCAAGCCTATACTTTGCCTGCCTGCGCGCGATGCACAAGCGCGCGCACAAGGAGTTCAATGACGAGGAGCGGGGAATAATCCGCATTCCGTTCAATCCGTTTGCAAAGGTAGACGTGCCGAAGCCGAAGCCTACGCGCAAAAGAGCATTGACAATGGAACAACTTCGGGCTATCGCGTCCGTTGAGCGTCCCGACACTTGGGATAACAAACGTTTCAACCTCTCCTGCGACGCTTTCATGCTTTCATTTATGCTTATAGGCATGAACGCCGCAGACCTATACGATGCTCCTGCATCAGCATTTGATGGAGAACGCATAACCTACAAACGAAAGAAAACCCGCACACGCCGTGACGATGAAGCGGAAATATCCGTCAAGGTCGAGCCTGAGGTTATACACCTTGTCGAAAATTGCCGCGACCCCAAAGGTGAGCGGTTGTTTAGGTTCTGTCGGCTATATTCCGACCCTGGCACTTTCAATGCAGCTCTGAACAAGGGATTGAAACAGGTTGGCAAGGCTCTCGGCATTGAGGATTTGGAGTTTTACGCTGCCCGCCATTCGTGGGCTACCATCGCTACTAATGAAGCAGGGATTGACAAATA
>BLLX01000081.1 GCA_011959405.1 Muribaculaceae bacterium | reverse complement strand
GCTTAATCCACGGCGTTTCCAGATCGGGCTGAGCGTGGATTTTGCCAACTAACGGCATTGCCGGAACGTTATATAGACGTTATGAAACCTTTGCAACCGAAAAGTTACGGCCGCGTGGCCGTGTATATAATCCTGTTGGTGGCCACTGTGGCCGCAATGGCGGGTCTGCGACACTATAAGATCGCTTCAGGACGTAATGGAGCTCCTGGAGGTGACACTCTGGCCGTAGCGCTCCAATATTCACCTGTGGCGTTTTTTATGGACGGCGACACTCTGGCCGGACTTGATTATGATCTGCTGAAAATGCTTGGTATACCGTTCAGAATATATCCTATAACAAGTCCGGCAGAAGGATTGCAGGGGCTTGACGAGGGGCGTTATGACATGGTGATTGCCGATCTGCCGCAGTCTGCCGATCTGTCGGACCGCTACCTTTTTACTGTGCCCGCCTATCTTGACCGGCAGGTATTGGTGCAGAAGACCGACAGCGTCGGAGCCAAGCCGGCGGTGACATCGGTGCTTGAACTGATCGGCGATACGGTATGCACTACAGCCGGTTCGCCTATGGTGGGGCGTATAGCCAACATATCGCGTGAGATAGGCGGAGAGATATATGTGAAAGAGTTGCCTGTGACCTCGGAAAAACTTCTGCTGACTCAGACAATCGGGGAGATAGATCATGCCGTGGTCAATGAGCAGGTGGCCAGATCGGTGCTTGCGGATAACTATCCGGAATTCGACTATTCCATGCAGATATCGTTCAGCCAGTTTCAGCCATGGGCATTGCGCTTATCAGACACGGCCAAGGCTGCGGCTGTCAACTCACGGCTTGACTCCATAAAGGCAACCGAGGGATACTCGCGTCTGCTTTCCCGCTATCTCAGATAGCCGTATGTGTTTGTTTTTATGGCTTGTTTTTTTTCGGTGAATGGTTGAAGCGGTAGATCACGTGTAGCATCGCATATCGCGGCACTGTGTTGCGCCATGTCTCGGTGCGAGCCTGGGCATTTATGTAGACTCTCACGTTTGACAGTTGGGCAAGAATGTCCACAGCGTTCAGCTTGAATGTTAGATTGCCTTTGAGAATGCTTTTGCTTATGGACGCGTTCCAGATGAACTCGGTGGTGTTCATCTGACGGTCTTCATAGCCGCGTCGGCAGTACATGGTTATGTCGGACCTCAACATGATCTCCCAAGGCAGATTGACTGTGGCCGACATGCCGGCAAATGCGTCCATGGCGTTGATTGTCCGGAAGTTCTCGCGCAGAGAGCGTGCATTGTTCCATGACACTTTGCCGAAAGCATTGATTACCGAGCCGTTTTTAAACTTATAAGTCAGGCTCAGTTCCTCGGACAGGCTGGTGTTTTTTACGGTGCTTTTATGCATCACTTCGGATGAAGTGATATAGTCCACACTGTTTGTGAACGATACGTTGGTGCCTGTGGATATGGAGAACTGTTCCCGTGATCCGAACGGCCTGTAGTAATATATGCTGCCCCATGTGTTCCAGTTGCCGTTTATATTCTCCGGGCGGTAGATGCTCACTCCGGTCTCTTTATTGTAATATCTGGCTTGAGCGATGCTGTTGTCATTGATGTTGATTCCGCAATTCAGGTTGAAATTGTCATGCAGACTGCGTCCATATCTGCCGAGATTCAATGAACAGTAATGGCTCTCGCTGTTTCGCAACCCGTCGGTATTTCCGAGATATATGTTCATCGGGTCAATATCACTTCTGGTGTTGACCAGGTAGTTAAGGCTTGGAGAGTATGTTGTATACTGGTAGTAGACATATGCATACAAGTTGCGTTTGTCATTGGCTGAGTTGAAATTTATGTTGACCGAGGGGTGCAGATGGTTGTTACGGCGTATGTGCCGTTCATATATTATTGTAGGCTTATTATATATCAACCGGTCATGCACGAATTTGTCGGTGACCGACAGATAGATTGATGCGGCTGGGTTTATACCGGAATCCGACGGCGCTGTAGGCTCGGTGCTGAAGCTAATGCTTCCGCGAGTTTCGACGGTGTTTGTTGTGACTGTCTGATAATAGCTGTTCATGTAGTCGACCATCGCGTTTTCCGGACTGTTGAGCGACGGCAAAGGCATATATCCGCCAGGCAGTGACGTGGAAACAGTGTCGAGACGCATATTGCGGTCATCGTATGAGTAAAGATACTTTGCCGATGCTGTAAATGACCATGCGGTCGTGTTGACATCGCCGAAGTTGCGTTTTGTGTACGAATATTTTATACTGCCGTTTGTTGCGGCGGATGTCTGTCCGTCAGAGCTGTAGCGGTCGGTGTGGATAGGTCTCGATCCGCTGGTCGGATCATTATTTGGACCGAATGTCTGTTGATATATAGTTCGTTGTGGTGACGACGAATGTGAGTATTGTCCGCCGGCTGAAATGACAATAGGTCCTTTCATGTGTTTTGGACGGATTGTGGCATGCGCATTGACATTGGCGTTCAGATAGTCGTTTAACCTTCCGGTTGACGTTGTGCCGAGACGGTTTATGAGAATATTGTTATAGCGAGATGAATGTGGATTTAAGAATAAAGAGTCGAGCGATTCCATTCTGTATGCTTCATCAGGATTGGCGGAGAAATTGGCCGACCGTTGGATATTCCATCTGTCTGTCTGCATCCAGTCTACATACGGTTGGAAAGATATCATGCAGTTATCTCCCGAATATTGTATAGAGTGGCTCGTGACCAGTTGTTTTTTTGTCTGATGTCCGAGGTACTGGCGTCTTCCATAGATGTTGCCGCTTTCAAAAAATTGAGTTGATGCTGTTTCGTTTCTGGTTTCGGTGGATTCGTGGGTTATTTGCAGGTTGCCGTTGACTTTCCATTTGTTTTTGTCGTAGATATAGTCCAGACCACCCATCTGCAGATCCATTTCGCCGTCTGTATTCCAATTATTGCGCCATTCGCCGGAGGTGTCGGCGGTGCCGGTGTCTTTGATGTTGTTGGCATTGCCGTAGGCCGACAGGCGGAAGCTGTCGGTGAAGCCCAGCCCGAACAGTCGTCCCTGGTATCGGTTGCCAAGGCCGTAACCGGCTTCGGCGTTGAATATCCATCCTACCGAGTATTCTTTTTTCAGCATTATGTCCATAACCAGATTTTCGTCGTTTTCGTTACGTGAAAGTTTGGCGTTGGAGTGGGTGAGATATGCGTCGTCGGCTTCCTTGTCGTAAACTTTTATGTTTTTTACCGTATATGACGGCAGGTTGTTCAGGGCCACATTGGCATCGCCTTGAAAGAAGTCTTTGCCATTGATCAGTAGCGAGCTTATGAAGCGTCCGCTGACCGATATGCGTCCGTCGGAACTGAGTTCCGCTCCGGGCAACTGTTTGACCAGAGCATCCAGCATGGAACCCTCGGCCAGATCGAATGCTGCGGCGTCGTAGACGATAGTGTCGCCGTGCATCACCATCTTGATTGCCGTGTGGACTATTTCCATCTCATCGAGTTCATATTTTCGCTCTTTGGTCAGTTTGATAGTCGGGATCCATATTATTTCTTGGCTGATGGACGATACTTTGAATTCATGGAAATACACGTCATAGCCGTCGCGGTCGAATTTCAGTTCATATTTTCCAAGACCGCTGCTGACCAGAGCCCGCATCTCGCCGTTCTTGATCATTTTGGTCTTATCGTCTCCCGTAAGCAGTTTGAACGGCACGTGAATGGAGTCGTTGAATACCAGATCAACTTTGACGGAATCCAGAGTTTTCCATGAATCACCTTCCGCATCGACTATGTACGTGCGAACAATGAATTTATCCAGATTTTTAGCGGATGTTGAAAATGGTATTGAAAGCCATGTCAGACATAGCAAAAGTAGGCTAAGACGTTTTACCATTATATTGAAATGAGTGTATGGTTGTCAGCCACAAAGATAGACCTTACTTTTCGGATTGACAAATGTTTGGAAATATTTAATAGGAGGATCAGATGTGCATAAGATAGTTATGCAAATGTGGCAATATAAAAAGCGGACTACCAATAAAGGTAGTCCGCTTTTTATATTATGTTTTTTGTTATTAGAGTTGGGTGTCGGGATCAAGGTTGGCAGACTCGATATCCTTGAAATAACGGTATGTGCCGACTTTAAGTTCTGCGCATGCGTCTTCATCGGCCACGATGATTGCATGTGGATGAAGCTGCAATGCGGAAATTGTCCACATCTGGCTGATGCCGCCCTCTACGCCGTGGCGGAGTGCGCGGGCTTTGTTGTGTCCGTTGACTAGCAGCATCACGGAGCGGGCTGCCATTACAGTGCCGACGCCTACGGTGAGGGCTGTCTTGGGCACAAGGTCGAGGTTGCCTTCGAAGAAGCGAGAGTTGGCTATGATAGTGTCCTGAGTCAGGGTCTTCATGCGGGTCTTGGAGCTGAGGGATGAGCCCGGCTCATTGAAAGCTATGTGGCCGTCGGGGCCTACGCCGCCAAGGAAAAGGTCGATGCCGCCATAGGATTCGATTTTTGCTTCATATCGGGCACATTCTGCAGCTGGGTCTTCAGCGTTGCCATTGAGAATGTTGATGTTTTCTGCCGGAATATCGATGTGGTTAAAGAAATTCTGGTGCATGAAGGTATGATAGCTCTGCTCATGGTCGCGGGGAATGCCTACATATTCGTCCATGTTGAATGTCACTACATTCTTGAACGATACTTTGCCCTGCTTGTGGAGTTCTACCAGACGGCGGTACATGCCCAGAGGTGAGCTGCCGGTGGGAAGGCCCAGCACAAAGGGTTTGTCGGCAGTGGGATTGGCCGCGTTGATGCGGGCGGCCACATAGTTTCCGGCCCAACGTGAAAGATCGGAGTAGTTAGGTTCGATTACTAAACGCATGATATATGGTGTTATGTTTTTTGTTGGTTCGGATTATTTTTTGTCGGCAAAAGCGTGGCGGTAGCCCTTGATCTTGTTCCATGCGCCGCGGGTGAAGTCGGGCACAGCCACCGGAGCCGAGCCGTTTTCTATGGAGAGCTTGGTCAGAGGAGCCAGAGAGCACCATTCGGCCAGGTCGTACACGTCCATGTCAAGCGGCAGTCCGTTGCGCAGGCAGTAAACCAGACGGTAGTCCATGATATAGTCCATGCCGCCATGTCCGCCTACCGTCTTGGCATATTCTCCTATTTCTTTGACGATGGGATGGGTGTACTGTGCTTCGAGCGATGCCTGCTGTTCGGCATTCAGGAAGTTGTGGGAGTTGAGGTTTTCATGATTGGGCACTGAGTCGGACTCAAGCGCTTCGGGTTCGAATGCGTAGCCGTAGTTGGGATATTTGTTGGCAAATCCTTTTGTGCCGGTGAGCTGATACATGCGGCTGTATGGACGGGGATTCATCACATCGTGCTGGATGTGGATGGTTTTGCCGTTGTTGGTGCGTATCATTGTCATGGTATGATCGCCGTTCTTGAACTCTGCAGGGCGCGTGCCGGTCTGTTTTTCCACAATGTCGGCTCCGGTAAAGGCTTCGGTGTCCATGGCCACGAGAGTAGTCATGCGGTCGCCGCGGTGAATGTCGAGCAACTGACAGGCAGGGCCCATGCCGTGAGTGGCATACACGTCGCCGCGGTTCTCCTGGTTGTATTCCAGACGCCAGTTGTTCCAGTATTCCGGCCAGAACGGCTCCAGATTATGGATATATGCGCCTTCCACATGGACCAGATCGCCGAACAGGCCGTGCTGTGCCATGTTGAGAGTGTTCATTTCAAAGAAGTCGTACACGCAGTTTTCCAGCATCATGCAATGCTTGCGGGTTTTCTCGGAAGTGTTGATCAGGTCCCAGATCTCTTCCAGAGTCATGGCTGCGGGAACTTCAATGGCCACGTGCTTGCCTTTTTCCATGGCATAGATGCCCATTGGCGCATGGTTTTTCCAGTCAGTCACCACATATACCAGATCAAGATCGTCACGATCCACAAGCTGTTTCCAGGCATCTTCAGAGCCGTAATATTCGGCAGCGGCAGGCATGCCTGCGTTTGTCACGATCTTTTGAACGTCGGCCACACGTGAGGAGTCCAGATCGCATAGCGCAACGATTTTAGTGCCGGGAATTTTTGTGAAACGTTCCACCGCACCGGGACCGCGCATGCCAAGTCCGATGAAGCCAACGCGCACTGTGTCGATGGCCGGAGCGGCGTATCCGACCATATCCGTCTGTCCTTCGGGACGCTCGGGTACGTCAGTGGTGATTTCTGCGGTGTCTTTCGCTGCGGTCTGGGCACACGCCGCCAAAAGCATCGAGACAGCGGCAATGCTAAGAAAATGCTTGATTTTCATGATTCTTGATTTAGTAAAATAAAAGTGAAAATATTGATTTATATAATTTTCCGCAAAGTTAAGCAAAATATCGGTAATAAGCACTCTGTAAGAACAAAAAACAGATAATGAGCCGATAATGTCACAAACGGAAATAGCTGGCCTGCCGGATTATTTGTCGGTGCCGATCCATGTCCATTTGTGCCAGATATACTCTAAGGGCTCTTGGCGGTGTACGGACAGCCACCACCTGCATAATTTTGCCTGGATGAGGAAGACCACGCAGCCTATCAGTAGGCTTGCGGCGGCTCCGCAATATGGCGCGAGATATATCCATCCTGTGAATGATAGGCATCTCTTGTTTTGTAGGCTTGTTGTTCCGCTCTTTTTGGGGATAAGGTAAGACGTTCTTGTGCTTGTCTTACTCGCTCTTGTGAAAGACGCAACTTTTCATCTGCCTGCTCAATCTCTTTTCGCATCTTAGCCGCCTTTGCCGCTTGCAATTCGGGTAGCTCTATACCTCTCAGATTTGACACCTTTTCCATTATTCGTGCAAGTTCCTTGAGTTCTCTCACGAGTTCTTTCAGAGCTGCACGGTTTTCGGGCGTTATAGGCTCTATCTTTAATTCGGCAAGCCTACGTCTTACGTCATCTAAATCATCAAGTTTAGCCGTGTTGAAGCCGAGCTTTACAGATATTGGGCGCTTGGCAAGCATCTTTTCAAGTTTGCCAGCGTATTTACTGTCCCATTCTTTGCTCGCTTCATTGACTGCTTTCTCTAAGTCGAAACCTATTGGAAATATAAGATTGTCTGCCATAGTTATCGCATTGTGTTAGAAAACATAAGATTGGGCTGCGTCCCTCTCGATTGAAATGTGTATCTTTGCAATGTAAAAAGCACTAATATGAAAGTCAAACTCGCCATCATCGCCGCATTACTTCTTTGCTTTGCGTCTTGTGAGTCCCCAGAAAGTGTAGCAGAAAAAGCTCTTGAAGAAATAGGGGACGGTAAATACCGTTTCGATTTAGATAAAATCTTCATGGGCGTTAACGATGATATTTTCAGCATGGCTTTGGTAAACAATGCAGAAGCCGAAGATTTTTTACAAGGTAAAGAAATTCCCAATGGATATAAAAACTTATTCTTCCAGACCTCGTACGTATTTGGCGAATGGAAATTGATAGACAAAACAGAATTTCCTTTTGATTTGCATTCTGTTAGCTTCCGTCCACTATCTGAATATACCGAAATGGTGGGTTGGTGGGACGACCATAAGAATTTGATTATCCAATTATACGATAGTATCGGTGGAGAATATGATGGTAAAGAGTTAGTATATTTCTCTGATGATGCTATCGTAGAAAAACGTAAGGCTGCGCTAATAACACGCTTACGATATAAGGTTGATAATTCTCGTATCGCTGTTATTGATGCTGTTAAAAGCGCCAAAGGGTATCGTGTTGTTTCCTTTATGTGGGAGTAGTGATTATTCTTTGCCATATTTATACATAAAAACCACAAGAGCCGAATGACGGGAAACCGCTGTTCGGCTTTTTTATTTCGGATGACAATGGAAAGAACAATTTCAAATCCACCCCACTATTCGTCAAGGTACTTTAATGCTGCCTTGACGATTATAGAGAAGCCAAACAAAAAGAACGAGCCTGCAATCAGCTCAATAGATTCAGCAAGCGAAAAAAACTTACTGAAGATAGACAGTATGCCCCCAGTTCCCCAACAGCACACAGCCGCTCTACTACGCAGACCGCTTCTCAACATCATTAGCAAGAAAGTCACTATGTTTGCATC
>BLLX01000080.1 GCA_011959405.1 Muribaculaceae bacterium | reverse complement strand
ATTGATTTCGCCATCAAACCACAGAGGAAACCATCGCCGCTTGACGTGTACCGCGACCTGTTCACTGTCGAGGTGGGCAAAGACAGCAGAGGGAACTATATGTTCATCAATGTCAAAGACGGCTCGACGTACCGCAAACCAATCTCTCCGAGACAGTACGCATGGTATAACGGCGTGAAAGACGACGAGCGCGAAGATGTAGGCCTGACAATAGCGGCCACGATGTTCTCCGAGGAGATACTGACCGAATATCTCATACGCTATCCGATACACAACCATCAAGAGAGAATAAAAGGCATGGCCGTTGTCAAACATAGAAACGGCAACTATTGCCTCCGCGCTGCCTTGACTGACGGCTATATGCCTTTGATCGAATTAACTTCGGAGGAGGAAGCCAAGTTCCGCTCTCTACATGCCGATGAACAAGCAAGACAAGACTTCCTGATGTCAATAGCCATGCTGCATCTTACTCGAAAGTATGCCGAGGCGGTTAAAGAGAGGATAAAACAGAATACCCAGTCCAAAGCCGGAGTCCGTATTCTCCCTTCCCGTCCACAGGACTACTCCCCGGAAATCTCGCAAGTGTTCACATTCAATCTTGCCAACGCACTATCTTCCCTCAATGTCAGTTCCGGCTCATCCGGCTACAAGCGCGAGCACGAAGTCGGCAACCGCACCCGCTACGACGACATCGACAACCGTCAGTCCGGCACCCGACTTACAATGTAAGAATGAAGTAGTGACTATCTCAGCGCACCACGCCGATAGTCACTATTATTTTGCAGAGAATTTAATGTAGAATTTAATTGGGTTTAGAATTAAACGCTACTTTTTAATACAGTTTAATCAAGCCGATTTATCGTGGTTTATAGCGATTTAGATAGTGACTATTATAGTGACTACGCCCTGTAGTGACTAAAAGAAAAATCGCCAACTCTTTTGGAATTAGCGATTTAACTTTCTTAGAAGTGGTGCCACCAGACATCGCAAAAGTGCTGATTTACAGTGATATAATTACCGACTGTGCCGACTTTGTGCCGACATTTCGCTATTTATTTGCGTTTCTATCGCTCATTAAAATTTCTATGGTGCGCTCCTTCTCGGCGAGTAGGGCCCGCAAATGGTCGTTTTCCTTCTTCAGCTCCCGCGCCGTATCGGGCACCTCCCAGCCATCGAAGAAGTAGCCAGCTGGCACTCGTAACTCCTTAGCGATTAGCTCTATTGTTGTCGAGTTGGTCGAGCCTTTGCGGATAGCAGCCTGGAGCGTGCTCTCGTTGCGGCCGATGCGCTCCGCAAGCTCTCGAATTGTCATTTTTTGGGCCTCGCATAAGTCCCTAATTAGTATTAAGTTAGCCATTAGTTAATATTTTTTAACGGTAATATAATTACTTAGTCGGTGATTTATTTCTACATTTGCACTATAAATTTACATCAATAAATTGATTTACGCAAATGAATAGCGAAAAGGATTACCCAGCAGATACGAAAAAATTACGCGACTACATGTTTAATTTGCGTTATTGCGAGTATAACACAACCCGCAAGCTATTAGTTGAGGCCTGCATGGTCCCCGGCTATACTTTTAATAATTGGCTTAGTGGAACCGCAAGGATCCCGGAGCTCGCAAAACAGAAGATCAACGAAGTAACAGGCAAACAGATTTTTTAACCAGCCCGCCGGTGTGGCTGTAAGGCGAACGCAGTCCCCGGCGCGGCTTTAACAAGCTCGAAAATGAAAAAAAATTATCACCTTCGGCCAGCACAACGCCACTCTGGAGCGCGTTAAATCGGCCGCAACTCTCCAACTGAACACAATACCGGCCAACATCCCGTTATATATGCCGCTGACAGAACTGGCCGACGCTATGAACCAGGTAGAATTTTTTCACGTCATTTCAATCTTCCCCGGTAAAGGTAAAATCGTCTTTACAGTGAGCAAGGAAGCGACCAACGCCGACGTTATCGACGCGACATGTAACGTTATCGCCGAAGTGCTCGACACTGATACCGTCGTTTCTAATGAGAGAGCCGAAGAAATTGTATAACCTACGCTATTACGCCCGGCGCCTCGGCTACCACTTCAGCAAGGTGGAGCGTGTCGTTACCGTTCCAGAGAGCGGCCGCCGCCACAAGATTGAAGAAAAGCTGAAGGCGTGGGGCTATGGCATACAGCTAAATATCTTCAGCGATGAATAAACCGGCAGAATACCCCCGAATTTTCCGAAAAATGGGGGGGGGGTAAATTCCTTCCGATATTTTTGTAACACTGTTACCTGTTACCAATGATTAAGCCCGCACAAATATACGCAGCCACAGAGGACGGGCTCCGTATTCTCGAACTACATATAAAAGACGTCCGCGAAGCTTTACGGTCTAAAAAGGCCATAAAACTACGCGAAGAAAATACGGCGTCGGCATACGTAAAATTACAAAAACGCCGTGACGGCCTGACTGTTTACGGTGTTACCGATTTCGGCGACGACGGTAAGATGAAGGACCCGATCCAGATACACATGGAAGCCACGGGACTACGTTTTAACGAGGCTATCATGGACCTGGCCCAAATTTTCGGCGTTCAGGACAGCCTGAACAGGTCAGTAAATAAACCGGACATCCGACAGGACCAGGCACCGGCCGACATGCCGGACGGCAACGAGTTTTGGGAGCTACTGGACGACTTCACCGACGACATGTGCCGCGTCATGGGCCCGAAGGTTACACGCGAACACCTCCGCGCCCTTCACTGGCTACCGGTTAAGTTCTTTGCCCGTGTTAAGGATCGCCGTATTACGTTCCGGTATTCTAACGAGCGTTTCCCGATTTTCGCGCGTGAATGTTGGTACACTGACAAAGACGGCAAACAAAACTGTTTTTATAAGCTCTACGAGCCTATGAACCCAGAAAAGGGCTACCGTTTCAGCTACACACCGAGAGGCAAGAAACAAGAGGATTACGTTAACGGCCTTTGGGAGCTCCGCGACGCCTTCCGACGCATGAACGACGAGGAAGAGGCCGCATGGTTCAGAGATCCAGCAAACGAGGGCAAACCGTACATCGAAAAAAAGCTACCGGCCGCCGTTATATGCTCCGGAGAGCGCGACTCGCTTTGCGCACGTTCACAGGGTTATTTTCCTTTGTGGCTCAACTCCGAAACCACCGAGCTTATACCAGAAACACACCGCGAAATTATGCGATACGTCGAAGTATTGTATAACATCCCGGACATCGACGCCACGGGCATACGTTGCGGCACCAAATTAGCGTTAAAATTCATGGATATTCACACGGCATGGCTACCGGCTGAGTATCTAAGCCAATACCGCGATAATCGAGGGAAACCCCGCAAAGATCTACGCGACTGGATGGAATTACGCCCGGACGCCAGCGACTTTAAAAAATTGATCAATCGAGCAGCGCCCGCATGTTTCTGGACTGTCAAGATCGAAACAAGCAAGGACGGCAAGAATGTAAAACGTAAATTTTACATCGACTTTATTTGCCTGAAAAACTTCCTTAATCTTAACGGTTTCTACACCCTTCGAGATAAGACCAAGAAGGACACGCAGTTTATCAAGGTAACGGGTAACATCGTCGAGGAAGTAACACCTAAAGAAATACGCGCTTTCGTAGAGAACTGGGCCGAGGAAGAATCGCTCGACCGTGAGCTCCGCAACCTTATAGCAAACACGCAATTTCTTAACGCGGCCAGCCTGGAAGGCCTTCGAGAGCTCGACCCGGATTTCACCAACTACACCGACCGGGCGCAGTGGTTTTATTTTCCACATTTCGCCCTGGAGGTTACGGCCGACGGCATCGTAAAACACGACTCGAAAAAGGATGTTACAGGCCGTTATGTTTGGCGCAAGAACGTGATCGACCACGACGTTAAATTACTTGACGACATGTTTACGATCACCCACCCGGACGGCCAGACCGAAAGCGCCGATTTCGATATTACGATACATCCGCACGGATCAAATTATTTTAGGTACCTAATAAATTCGTCGCGTATCTACTGGCGTAAAGAGCTGGAGCAAAACCTGGCCGACATGACGCAAGAACAGGCCGACGAGTACCGAGCCGCGCACCGTTTCGACATCCAGGGCGACGGCCTGGACCCGGACGAGATCCAAGAGCAGAAACAGTGCCTAATCAACAAAATTTTTACTATCGGCTACATGATGCACCGTTTCAAATCGCCGTCGCGTCCCTGGGCGCCTTTTGTCATGGATAACGTGATCGGCGAGAACGACCAATGTAACGGCGGCTCCGGCAAATCCTTCATGTTTAAGGCGCTTTCTCAATTCGTCAACTTTGTGCCGTTACCCGGCCGAAATACGAAACTTTTTGAGAACCAATTCTGGGCCGAGCGTATAAGTCGACACGTTGATATATCACTTTTCGACGACATAGACGAATATTTTCCTATTAAACAGCTCTACGACACTATTACGGGCGACATGACTATTAACCCGAAGAATAACCAGAGCTATACACTTACTTACGAGGAAGCGCCGAAGTTTGCATTTACTACAAACTACGTCCCGAAGGAGTTTAACGGGTCGACCGTCCGCCGTATGCTCTACGTCGTTATGTCGGACTACTACCACCAGCGTAGCGAAGAAAACGACTACAACGAAACGCGCACGATCCGCGACGACTTTAATAAGGATCTTTTTAGCGCTCAATACACAGAGGCCGAGTGGTCCGCAGACATAAATTTTATTATGCAGTGCGTCCGCTTTTACCTTTCTGTCGCTCCGCTTAACATCAAGATCGAACCGCGAATGGGTAATATTATTTATCGCAAGTATTTGCGCGATATGTCGGACAATTTCCGCGACTGGGCCGAGCAATTTTTTGCAGAAGGCGGCGAACACCTGGACTGCGCAGTTATCCGACAAGACGCCTACGAAGATTATAAAAGATTTTCCGGAGCTGGTAAAACCACAATGCAGGGATTTACAAAGGCCCTGAAGGGTTTCTGCTTTACTTGCGACTACATCGACGAGCTCAACCCGGCAGACCAATGCAACAGCGGCGGCACTCGCATATTAAAACGCATCACCGACCCGGTCAGCGGCAAGACGAAGTCCACCGACATGATCTATTTGCGGACTGTTACAGAGGCCCGAAAAATGGAGCAGCCGGAGCCGGTAGAACCTAAGCAAGGCGACCTGTTCATGCCTCCGACTACCGAAGAAGATAGACCGTTTTAATCAACTTTATGGAAGTAAGTATAAATGAGCTTAAAGCACGCCAGGCCTGGACCCTGTCGCAAAAGATAGACCACGCACTGGGAACAATAGAAGCGTTTGTGTCGCGAATGGGCGGCCCCGACAAAGTCTATTGCTCATTTTCAGGCGGCAAAGACAGCACGGTATTATTACACTTGTGCCGGTTCCTGTTTCCGGATATTCTGGCCGTGTTTTGCTCGACGGGTAACGAGTACCCCGAAATTATTCAATTTGTCAACCAGCAGCGCTCCAACGGCGTGAATATTCACATAATACGCCCAAAGATAACACCGCGCCAAGTTTGGGCGAAATACGGTTTTCCGTTGGTTGGCAAGGAAGCCGCCGACAAAATCCACAAAATACGATATAACCCACACAGTAAGACGGCATCTACCTACATGGGGAACGGTTATTTTTGCCTATCTCAAAAATGGAGGTATTTAATAACTGAACCTTACGAAGTGTCGCCAGCTTGTTGCGACAAGCTAAAAAAAGCGCCTTTTCACGAGTTTGAGCGGTTAACGGGCCGCCGCCCTATAACCGGAGTAATGGCAGCAGAGAGCAAGATGCGCGCCGGGCAGTGGGTAAGATCCGGCGGCTGTAATGTTTTCGGTGAGCGCGCGGCATCCCGCCCGCTATCAATTTGGACCGAGGCCGACGTGTGGGAATACATTGCACGCTACCACCTTCAGATCTCCGAAATATACCAGAAAGGCGCAAAACGCACCGGGTGTATGGGTTGTGGTTTTGGCGCTCAATTCGGCGACGATAAAAGATTTGAAATATTACTAAGAGAACACCCAAAGTGTTATAAAATGGTTATGGATTACCAGAACAACGGTATTACGTTCCGCGAGGCTCTACGCAAAGCGCTTGCCGTAAACGGCCGGTATCTACCTGACGAGGAGCCGCGCAATTTATTCACTTTATAAAACATTTTTTCGAGCTGGTCGAGCCGGACGCCTGTAACAATTATTTGCCAGGGCGCCCGGCTCTACTTTTCATCCTTCGCCACCTTCCCGGCATCCGGCCAGCCTCACCCCTTACCCCCTCCACCATTATTTTTACAGAAATTTTTGTTACCTTGTAACAGATGTTTGCGAGTAACGAAAAATAATTAAAAATCAAGAGAATAAGAGGGGAAAGCGCGTAACAAAAGCGCGTAACAAACCGCGTAACAAAGATTATCGGATTTGTTACCACTCTAAAGGGCCTCCAGGCGTAACGAAATTTACACCCCGTAACAACAGGGTATCACAAACAGGGTGAAGCGCTATGTCGTTAAGGCTCAAAACCTTGTAACGGTGTAACGATGTAACAAATTTTTTTGTAACATTTTGACCACGCTAAGTGAAATAATTACCTTTTCAGTAATATAATCACTTATATCTCGGTATTTTATCGTAACTTTGCAGTCGAAAAACAAATCAATCCGCTACACTTCGAGCCATGACAACCGTAAAAATTAACGTCGATCCGGCCGTCGCCGAATACATACGCGGCCGATACTACAACCACGAGGTGGGCGCCGTGCGCTTTCCTCCCTCCAGCGACATATATATTAAAATCTACGACCTACTGTCGAAACGACCGGCCAGCAACCCGATAGACTCCGGAAATCTGGAGATCGCCCTGCCTGACCGGCGCGAAGCCAATTACACCGGCGGGAAGGATCCGCAGACATACAACTATATTTCACACCGGGCCGCCGAAATCCTGGCCGCGCGTTTTCGTGTGCTCATGTGGGCTGAGCTCCACGAATACATGGACGAAGAAAAGCACCATAACGGCACACAGTACAAAGACGCCGTGTTTACCTTCATGCAAAAATATTCGATCGAGAGCATCACCGAGGACGCCATGTTAAAAAACTACCAGCGCTGGCGCGACAAAATGCGCAGAAAGCAAAAACGAGGTTATACAAAAAAGACGTAATTTGTTCACTTTTGTATAGAAAAATTTAACCTACTTCGTGCCCTGTTTTGTCCTTTTTTTGAGGTAAAAAACGCGGTGTTTTGCGTAAAAAGCGCGGAATTCTGCGGAGTGGTTGAATATCAACCAATTATAACGCTTGACTATGGCTAATCTAAATGTTTCGGCGGCTCACTCGCTCCAACTGGTACCAATAAACCGACTGTCTAAGTTTGCACAGATAAAGGCTGGCGTTATGTTGGTATTTCTGGAGCAGCCGGACGAGGCGGAGGCAATACCCGGCAGCATCCGCATCACAACCAACACCGAAGATGGTAAAATTAAGAAATCTATTTCCTACAAACGTAGAATCGTCGACAGAGCGACCGCAAATTTACTGGAGGGTTACAAAGTTACCCGCCTGGTAGCTATCTACACCGACGAAACCGGCAACCAGCGAGTGGCCGGATCTCCTGACTACCCGTTAAAATTTTCTTACACGTCGGGCGACGGCGTTTTTACCTGTAAACTGGAGGGAGAGGGCAACACAATCGACCCGTTTATAATATAATATAGTCCTTCTCCGTGGTCTGGAAACGTGGTTAATTTGCAGAAAAATTAACAACGTGGAAAGACTTCGACAATTTTTTACCAACGACTGGGCTATCCAGCGCCATGACCTTGACAGCGTTATGGCGTTGCTGACTCCGTGCATTGTTGCCGGTAATCTTCAGGCCGCGGACGACTTCCTCAAACAAAAGGAGTTAGTCGCTAAAGCCGTTGCAGCCCCATACCTTGCCCATTACTGGGAACTTGACGACATAAATTTACCGTCTAACGCTATCGCCGTCGTATATCTCACCGGCATGTTATACGCTTGGGAAACCGACTGGCTTATTAAGACGATCCAGGCCGCAGAGGCTAACCCGGCCGTTTGCGGTATCGTGCTGGTAATTGACGGCCCCGGCGGCCACGTTACCCGTATCGACGTGGCAGCCGCCGACATTAAAGAAAGCACTAAACCCGTGGCCACGGTAGTAGCCGGGTCCATGTGCTCCGCTCATTACTGGCTGGGTACTTGCGCCGATCGTGTTTTTGCCGTGTCGCAGCTTTGCACCGTCGGCAGTGTCGGCGCAATGTGTGAATATATCGGCATGAAGAATTATTTTACAAACCTGGGTATCGACATCCGCGACATATACCCCGACGGCGCCGACCTGAAGAACGAGGAAACGCGCGCGCTTGAAGAAGGCGACGAGTCGTTAACAAAATCCAGGCTTGAGAAGGTACACCGGATTTTTGCCGAAACCGTGGCCGAAAATCTCGGCATCGCTTACGATCCGACGCTGGAGCTTTTCCGCGGCCGCGTATTCTCGGCCGACGAGGCGGTGGCAGCCGGGTACATCGACCAGATCGGATCGCTAGCCGACGCTATTACCTGGGTACTTACAGAAGCAACGAGCCGACAGGCAGCCCAATTATACAACTAATTTTTAACATCTGTATCGTATGAATTTTAAAAATTTCATCCCGGCACCACGGCTCTTTCATTTAAGATTTCGTC
>BLLX01000079.1 GCA_011959405.1 Muribaculaceae bacterium | reverse complement strand
CTTTTCAAATGTTAGATGCACACTAAGTCTATTGTTGCTTTTTCCAGATTACGGAGCAGGACGAAAGCCCGTTTCTCCCCGAAATTTGTCTTTACGGCTTTCACCGTCTGGTTGTAGTTGTTGCCGATACTCTGGAATTGGTGGTAGAAATTGGTCAGGCGGATATAATAATCCATCGTCGCCTTGTCTATTCTCACCACCTTGATTTCCTTGCCGAAAATCATTGTCTTGATAAACTTGGAGCGTTCTTTCAATCCTGATTTTTGGAATTGAATATCAAAACGTCCGTTCTCTTCCGAGTTCAACCGTACCACATAACGATGCACGGCAGGGTCGGATTTTGGTTTCCTGCCTGCGCTTTTTCTTGAGTTTTTCTTCTTGTTTTCTTCCATACGCATTGATATTTTCAGTTTCTAATCTTCCGGCCCCGGATTCACGACTTTGGAGTGAATCCTCCCCGAGCCGTCAGGCGAGTGGCAAGTTGTTTTGAGTGCCCGAATTTATTTCGGGTGCCTCAAAACACAACTTGCTATGTTCGCTTGAACATGAATTTTCCTTCCGTCAAATTGTGTTTGACCCTCCGGCCTCATTCTTCGGCTTCGGGAAAGCCCCGCAGCGGTGTCCGTTCCGTTGTCGGTGCAAAGTTACGGCGGTATATACTACTGTAAAATAGTGAGTTATATGTAACGTGATGACAAACGATGACACAGGTCGTCACCTCCCTTGAAACATGGTGCCGGTATGAAAAAATACCCTTTTATTTGCAGCGTGAACGGATGAAACCGCACTTCCGATAATGGTATAATGGTCATATTGTTTGATGCTTCCGTTATCGGTCCGGATAGTGGAAGCAATGTCGGATATGACAGTTATCGGAATGTCATGACCAACAGACCGACCATTAACGGAAAGATGCTATAACGGATAAGTTACCGGTCGGAATAACGGATGAAGCATATCGTGGTCGGTTGGAAGGAAGCGTTCACGGATTGACGGATGAAACAGATATATATTCAATAACCCATTAAAAGAAAAGATTATGAGCAAAGAGCCTTTATTCGTTGCAGTCAGCAACCAAAAGGGAGGGGTCGGGAAATCGGCCTTGACGGTAGTGCTTTCCAGCTACCTCCATTTCGAGAAAAACCTGAACGTGGCAATCATTGATTGTGATTCTCCACAGCACAGCCTCGTGCGCATGAGAGAACGGGATAAAAAAGCCATTGCCAACAGTGCCTATTTTCAACAATTGTTACAGCAGCAATGGAATCGCGTACCAAAGAAAGCTTATCCGATTGTCGGGTCTACTTCGGAAAAGGCAAGGGAAGCCGCGGACGAGCTTGCCGCAAGCGGTGACTATGATCTGATTTTTGTGGATTTGCCCGGAACAGTGGAATCCACGGGGGTGTTCCGCACCATCGTCAATATGGATTATGTCCTGACTCCCACCACTCCCGATCTTATCATCATGCAGAGCACGCTCGCTTTTTCCACGACGGTTCTTGATTATGTCAAGAACACGAAAGATGTGCCGCTCAAGGATATTCTCTTCTTCTGGAACAAGTTGAAAAAACGTACCAACGTGGAAATTTACAAATCCTATGCAGAGGTCATGAGGGAACTGCATCTGACTGTCCTTGACACCAAACTTCCCGATTTATGCCGTTACGAGAAGGAAATCACACATGCAAAACGTGATTTTTTCCGCTGCACCCTGCTGCCTCCGCCTCCCAAGCAATTGGAAGGAAGCGGTCTGAAGGAACTGGCGGAGGAGCTTATTGTCAAACTTAAATTGGAACACGCATGACAAAGAAAAAGGTGGAAGTGAATGAGGATATCCTCAAGAATATCATTGTCGGGGATATTCCTGTATTCGGCAGGGCGCAACCCATGAACGAGAATACGGAACAACCCGGACAGGAATCCGTACCCGTCAAAAATACGGGACCGGCTCCAGCTACGGAACCGGTTGAGATACAGTCTGAGAAAACGTCCCCTGTAAAACCTCGAAAAAAGAAAGATGAAGCGGGTAGCTATAGAGACAAGTATCTGGTAAACATTCCGGCATCTAACCGTTCCCATGTCTATATAAATCGCGAGGTGGCCGAATGTATCAAGCGCATCCTTCCGGTCATTGCCCCGGACATGAGCATATCGGGGTATATAAGCAATATCCTCGTTGACCATATCCAGCAGCATTGGGAGGAAATCAGCGAATTGTATAACAAAGAATATTACAAACCATTAAAACCATTTTAGTCATGACACAGATTATCTTTCACATTGCGGCCATTGCCTGCATCGTTTACACAGTTTGCCGTTTCGGATTGTTCATTCACAAAAGAATGCGCAAGAACAAAAACATCGGAAAGCACGTCCACGTTCCTCCGCCCGAAACTTCCGGCAAAGCGGAACCGGATACCTGGGAAGACACCGCTTGTACATCTGCCTTAAAGGATGTCATCAACACGTCTTCAATTCAAATCGTTGAAGATCCATCGTATCGAACGACATATCTGGTAAATCACCCTATAGGTAATCGAATCCAGGTTTACATAAACAGGGACAGCTATGCCTACATCAAACGTTTTTTGGCAGTTGTCGCTCCGGAGACATCCATGTCAGGATATGTAAGCACAATCATTGATGAGCATCTGACAAAATATGAGGATGAGATGTCTGAATTATACACGGAAGCCATAAATAAACCCCTGTAGCCATGGAAGCAAAAATTTATTTCACGATAAAACTCGTGTGTGCGGTTTTCATATTCCGGCAACTGTGGATATTCATCTTCAATCGGGAAATGTATGGCATTTGGGAGAAAGCCTACCGCTTGATGCGCATAGTCCGCATCAATCTATGGAAATACCGGAAGAAACGTTCGGAACAAAAAGCGCGTGAGGCCAATAAAAAGGCAAGGCGAAGGGAAAAGACCGACGCACACAACAGGCATACGGCACAGCCGTCTTCTGCTGTTACTGAAGATGTAATCGGCAAGACAAAAATTGTCTATCTCGAAGACCCGGAAGTGGCGAGAAAAACTCCGACACGTTCCGAACCTATGGAAAAAGAGTCGATAGAGGAGGATGAGGAAATCGGTCCGGATGATGTAATACAGGAAGAAAAAGGTCTCACCAAAGAGGAAAAAGAAGAATTGATGGCTCCTGTGGATGCTGAACCTGACCCGGATTTTGACACAGCCATGACCTTTGAGGATATAAACAATGTGGCAGAGGTGCTGATATCTGAAAATCCGGATGAAGAGAAAGCCATACGTGCAGCCACTACCATACATCACAAGATGCACGATACGGTTATACTATCTTTTCTCACGGACAAGTTGAGTAATCAGGAAAAGGTAAACCGCCTGGTCAGCGAATGTCTGGATGAATCGGGCAGACCGTTGGCAAAACGAAAGACCGCATCCAAGAAGGTGGAGGCTTTCAACATAGATAAATTCGTTTAATTGTTTCTTTTTGCTGTCATAGTTTTTGAAGGCATGTCGATGTGATATCGGTGTGCCTTTTCATTTTCAGAGAATATCATCGGATAAAATTCAAATAATCATATCGTTATCATAATGGCAGGATTCGTACCTTTGCAAAAAATGAATGATTATGGCAGTGACAAAAGCGATATTGGAGAAATGGATGGTGGAGCAGAAACGCCACCGCCTTTTCGACAAACAGGTGCAGATGGCCCGTGAACTGGGATTGAACCCTGGCAAGCTCGGAAAGATAGATAACCACAAGCAGGATCACGAAAAGAAAAGCCAAAAAGCGACAAGAAAAAGATGAGTCCTACAAAATGTTCTTCCCGTTTCCGAATACTGCTGTTCCCCGTTACGGCGGGCAATTACCACTTGCAACCCCAAACTGAACCCGAAGCCGAGCATATAAATCGCCAAGAACCATATTCCGGCAATGGCGGATGCGCCCAGTTCCACATCACCCACATGCCCCAAGAACAAGGCATCGGTAATATTTATCAGTTGTTCGATAAGGATGCTCATCATTACAGGAAAAGCGATGAGCCAAATTTTCTTATAGGTATAATCCATTTGTTCAAACCAATATGATACAATAAGCCATGCCGCTTGGACAGCACAACAATCTTGTAGATTTACAATTAGGGATAATGACAAGGCAGTAATAGACAAACTTAAACGATAAGCCTGTCTATTGCTGAATAGCGTTAATCGAGGGCGCTATTCGCCCGGCGTAGCTATATGCACAACTGCCATTTCATATTGTTGAACAACTATTCTTTTTCTGTTAGGGCTACAAAGATAGCGTTTTTCCCTGAATTTGTATCTGTAAACTATCAATTAGCAGTTTTAGGAGAAACTATATTTTTGTGCTATACCTATTATATAATATGCAAATCAGCCCCCCGGAAAGAAAGATAGCTGGCAGAATAAACCAATAGTTGTTACTTATCAGAAACTTGGCTATCCAAAAAGAAGGGAGAAATGAAAATACATATTGGGTACTATCTGTAATGACAAAAGGTATGATCAATCCCACCATAACCAAAGCAGATACTTTTGCAAGTGCCATACCTTCCACTTTATTCCCCGCGTATGCTAAAATAATCATAGCAGCCACAACGCTTAGTATTGTAGCCAATATGGATATGATAAATGTAGTCCATAATGACATATCTGATACGGAACAGAAAGAAAGCAGCACGAAAGAAACAATGGCTGCAAATAAAACAGGAATAATCAATCTTGATATAAGATAACCCTTCTTCCCAAGTGGGGTGATTGTGATATACCTGTTGATTTTCATATCTGTTTCATCCAATACCACCAAGACCGAAGCGAAGCAAATCATGTAAGGACACATAATTGCAAGGAATAAATCCAATATCGGATAATATAGACTGAAATCCTTTAGCATCGGATAATGCTGTACAATTAAGGGGAAAACAAACCTATATATTGCCGCTAATAGTAACGGAATACATATTATTGCAGATAACATACCATCTGAGAATATGTTTCTGATAAACATTTTGAAAGAAATAATATTCTGATTCATAATTATATCGTCATCATTTTTTTTACTGACAGACAAGAAAAAATATACATCGCAATGCACCAAATGCTTATTGCCATTAGAGATATGACACTGATATTTCCAGACATAAGTTCTATCAGACTTATACTTGGATGTAATAGCATAACTCCCGATTTATAGCCCATTGTATAAACAGATATGGGAGCTACGGATATTATTAAAGTGGGAACCATAATCAGCATAAAGTTATTCATGGTTGAAATGAAAGCGGAAAGTGATATTCCAACCAGTGTGAATAATGCTGAACCTAACATAATTCCAACAGCAAGATGTATGTAAGAATGTTCCATGCCTGAGAACAATGCGATGAGAACTCCACTTAGCAAAGAAATTAGTCCAATGGAAATTACCTTTGACAAAATGTATGCGTGTATCGATATGGGCGAAACAGCTAATGCCTGCATTACTTTTTCGCTTTTCTCGAATAATATGATTGCTCCCATAAACATTAATCCAATCAGCACGGGGTCTGAAAATATAAGGGTAGTTGTGCATAGTTCTTTCCACTGCATAGGAAGAATGCGCAATACAGCAATATACACCAGTGTAAATAGCGTATATAGGGCATAAAAACCATATTTGTATTGTTGCCGAATATCGCCAAGTATTAAACCTTTAAGTTTCATAGTAATTTCCTCCCTGTTATTTCTGAGAATATATGGTCTAATGTCGGCTCATTGCTATGTATTGACAATAAGGCATTAGCTTGAATCAGAGATTGCAGCTTTTTGTCTGTACTTATTTTGTCAAGTGCGATTGTAGTATTCAATTCTTGTTGATTCTCCAAATATGAATATGTCACTTCATTATAACGCCTTGACATGATAAGATTATGAGGAGTGTCCATAGCTTTAATGTTGCCATCGACAATAAATGCCACACGGTCACAAAGTTCGGTCGCATCGTGCATATTGTGAGTAGTCAGAATGATTGTCACTCCTTTATTTTTAAGCTCACGAATAATGTCTTTCATCACTTGGGAGTTTGAGGGGTCTAAACCTGATGTTGGCTCATCCAAAAATAACACTTTGGGTTGATGAATGATTGACCGGGCAAAGTTTAATCTGGATTTCATTCCTTTAGAAAAACCTGCCACTTTCTTGTTGGCATGTTGTGACAGTCCGACCATTTCTAATAGTTGTTCGGCAGGAATAAGCTTGCTGTCATATAAAGAGCCAAAGAATTTTAAGTTCTCCAATGCGGTGAATTTCTCATAAAAACTAGGAAATTCAAAATCGACACCAATACTCTCATAGAAATGGTCAGGCTTATTTCTAATTTCATTATTATTAATAGAAACACTCCCCTTATATTTAGGGAGCATACCTATTAATATCTTTTGAAGAGTGCTTTTTCCTGCTCCAGAAGGTCCTAAAAAGCCAAATATTTCTCCGCTTCTTACTTGAAAATTCATATTCTCAATAAATGGTAGTTGAGAATAACTAAACGATAAGTTTTTTACTGTAATCATAATTTTTAATTTTTATATTTTATGACTAAATTAGTCTATATGGTCATATTGTGAATTCAGAGCATCGCCATGTAGCATATTTGCACATAGTCAGTTGATATTATATAATCTTATTGTGTTGGATTAGTCTTTAAGTAGTTGCTTTACTATTCCCCTAACTATAAACTTGAAAACTTCATTGTAAATATCTGTTCCAATTGTTTTCTCGTTTAGAATAGTCAAGAATGCAGCTCTTAAAGCCCCTGCAAATACCTTTGTGTCAATTGATTTACTTTCTGGAATAAATTTCAGCACTTCGTTTGCCAGCATGACATCATCATCTACGTGTTGTGAAAGTACTTCTTGAGGGAGCTTTCTACTTAGATATTCCACGTCACTATTCACAAAGACAGATACAAAGTATGGCTTGTTGTTGATTAGCAAGTCAGATATAATATCTGTCAATGTATCAACCGTAATATTATCGGTATGCTTATTTATGGCATTAAGAAATTCTTTTTCCAATTTCTTATGATAGTCTATTATTGTATCAAAAAAAAGAAGTTCTTTTGATGTATAGAATAGATAAAATGCTCCTTTAGAAATATTAGCATATTTAACAAGCTCATCTACAGAAGTTTTACGTACCCCTTGTTGCTGGATAAATAGCAAAGCTCCTTCTTTGAGTTTATCCTTTATAAGCTTCCTTTCGTTGTCATCAAATGCTTTTGCCATACCGTGTGACTATTTTATTATTATTGGTCACTGCAAACATAAGCGTTATTTTTGAATTGACAAAGAAATATCAGTTTATTTTTCCCCAGAAAGTTACTTCATATCAACTTGCAGTTATATCTTTCGACACAAATTAGTCAGTGTAAAGTCCAATGTGATTGCCCGCAGGGTCAGCAAATACGGCAAAATACCATTTCCCATCGGCTTGAATTTTAGTCTTGGGATAACTATGCTGCCACCTTGCTTCATTACTTGCCGGATTGACCTGTCAATGTCTTCACAGTTAAAGTGAATTAATACACCATGCTCTGAGGGTTTGAAGTTCGGTGCATAAGATATAGTACCTACCGTTTGTCCGTCCTGCACGAAACAAGCCATTTTCTCGTTATTATATTCGGCTACCATAAGTTCAACTCCCAAGATTGTTTGATAGAAATTTACTGATTGGTAGAAGTAGGTAACGGGAATTTCAAAGAATGCGATTAAATTTTTCACGTTCTTTTTCTTTTAGTTGCTATTTTGTCCTGCGCTAAGACAGTGCAAAATTACGATTGGCATAAGGAACTGGATAGAACGAAGGGGACATTTTAGAGGGTGCAACTTCACACGTTGTTGCCCCCTCCCTGTTGTTAACTTTCACTGACAGTGAAAGTTTTAGATTTTCTTTCCGCTATAAAATACATAGCCATAAAAGCCTTTATACTTATTGTATAATGCTTCTTCAAGATGCTGAAACTCTATGAGTTTCTTTACGGTTTCATTATGGGGATATTTTTTCAGCATTAGTTTACGGGCTTCACTCAAAGGCTGATAGTAATGTTCCGTCCAGCATTTTTCCGGCAACACAAATGAAGCAACTGGGAGATAGCCAGCTCTCTGCATTTGTGCGACTTTAACAGGAATTGTATCTATCTCTTGATACCCCTGCATCCAAAAATCGTGTATTTCAGCCGGACGCTTTTCTGTAAACCATGAACTTTCCGAAACTGCAATATACCCATTAGGTTTCAAATAATCACGCCATTCATTTATACCTCTCTCAAAGCCGATATTATAAATAGCACCTTCCGACCATATCAAGTCTAAAGATTCTTTTTCAAAAGGTAGATTGTCCATTGAGCCGACAATCCCCTTTACTCTATTTTGCAAATTCAGCTTTAAGGCATCAAGATTAAACTTGTCAATAAACCCTGAAAAGAAATCAAGTCCTGTAATAGTTCCTGATACATTTTGTGCCAAAACCATAGTTTGACCTCCCGTTCCACAACCAATGTCTGCAATCTGCGCAGTATCACTCAGATTATCAATGAAACTTAAAGCCTTTAATGTAACATCAGGACTTCCCGGACCTTGCCTTTTTGTATTAAGAAAAAAATCACAAATTAAATTTACATCAAACCCGTAAATTGTGTTGTTATTGTTATTCATTTTTATTGTATATATTGTGTACAGGGAAAATATGATGATACCTTACCTATACACAGATTAAAATTATAATATAAGCACACGAAAATAGCCCCCGAAAAGAATTATCCGAGAGTAAACGTAAAGAACAATCTACATTAGAA
>BLLX01000078.1 GCA_011959405.1 Muribaculaceae bacterium | reverse complement strand
TTATTATTCGGCGAGGAGTGACTGTGAAGCCACTCCTCTTCATTTTTTGTCAGCGATTTTTAGTAACTTTGCACATCATTATAATTTCATCAACCAATACAAGAGTCACATGATATACAGATTCAAGACCATCCTGAAGCCCACCGTGTGGGGCGGAAACCGACTGACCGAGTTCAAACACATGCCTGCCGCATCCGAGCCTATGGGCGAAAGCTGGGAAATCAGCGCGGTGGAAGGCATGGAGTCTGTGGTGGCCGACGGCCCGGAAGCAGGGCTCACCCTGCCCCAGATAATCGAGCGCCACGGCACGGCTCTGCTCGGCGACCGCGTGGCCGCGACATACGGCGGCAAATTTCCTCTGCTGATCAAATTCATCGACGCACGCAGCGATCTTTCAGTTCAGGTCCACCCCGACGACGAAGCCGCACGGCGTCTGCACGGTCCGGAAGCGATGGGCAAAACGGAAATGTGGTATGTGGTCGACGCCGCACCCGGCGCTACCCTGCGCGCCGGACTGACCGAAGGCAGCACACGCCAGGCATATCTCGAAGTCGAAGGCACCGCAGGTCTGGAAAACATGCTGTCGCTCTACAATGTGAAACCCGGCGACGTATTTTTCCTGCCTGCCGGACGCGTCCACAGCATCGGAGCTGGATGCTTCATAGCCGAAATCCAGCAGACCAGCGACATCACCTACCGCATATATGATTTCGGACGTCCCCGCCAGCTCCACATCGCCGAAGCCCGCGAAGCGATAGACTTCGACACAATCCTGCCTGACTACCGTACCGCATACGATCCCGCAGACCCGTCGACCCCGATAGTTGAATGCCCCTATTTCACCACACGCCACATCCACACATCGGAACCGACCGTCATCGCTCCCGCCGAAGGATCGTTCACCGTGGTGATGGTGCTTGAGGGATCGGCCACAATCGACGGCGTCGACGCCCCTGCCGGCACCACCCTGCTGATTTCGGCTGACCACGGTCCCGCCACGGTGACACCGGCCGGACCGGCAGTGCGCCTGCTCACCGCCAACGCCTGATCCTTAGTTTTAAAAATCACAACGTCCCGGAGTCCAGACATGGCTTCGGGACGTTTTTCACACCGGATTTGGCAGGATGATGGAAATGACGTAATTTTGTAGGTATTTATTTGCGACGAGAAAAAAAGATGAACCTAAAACCTTTAGTCATAGCGGCCGCGGCGGCAATTGCCATGCCGGCTGCCGCACAGATCAATTCCCCTCAGGCCAAGGGATATGTGGCGCGGGCTTCGGCCATGCTGTCCGAAGGCAACTATCAGGGCTGCCTGGACCAGTGTGCGGAAGCCATGCGGCTCGGCACTCCCGAACGGGAGCAGGTGATGTGGATGAGCGCACAGGCGGCATTCAAAGGAGGATTCGCCGACGCGGGACCACGCATCTCGGCATTCCTGAAAGCGTTTCCAGCTTCCGCACACCGCCAGCAGGCCATGCTCATGGCCGCATCCATGCCGTTTTTCGCCGGCAACTATGCCATGGCGCTTGCCAGACTCGAAAAAGTGTCGTCCGATGCGCTGGATCAGGATTCCGCCGAAGACCTCGACTACCGCATGGCCTTCTGCTGCCTTAAACTCGGCGAATACGACTGCGCCGAAAGCCTGCTGAACGGACTTGCGTCAACATCACGCTATGGCAATGCTGCCACATTCTATCTCGGATACGTGGCCTACGTGAAAGGCGACTATCAAAAAGCAAGCCAGCTGTTTGAGTCGGTGAATCCCGACACACAGCCAGGATGTATGGCTCCGTATTACCTCGCACAGATCAATTTCAGCCGCAAAAACTTCAAGCGTGCGGCCGAACTGGCCCGTCCACTCATCGAATCCGAGCAGATCGACCCGGAATTTACCGCCGAAGCACGGCGCATCACCGGAGAAAGTCTCTATGCTCTCGGCTCAGAGACGGAAGCATTGAAACTGCTGCGCGTCTACATGGACAGCCACTCCGACAAAGCACCTCTCTCCACCAGATACATCATAGGCGTGCAGGACTACCGCGAAGGAAGCTACGACACGGCCATCAGCCAGCTCCAGCCTGTCACCGCCCTGCAGGACGCCATGGGACAGAGCGCATCGCTCTACCTCGGCCTGTGCTATCTCGGACAAGGCAACAATGCCGCCGCCCTGATGGCTTTTGAAAAATCGCTGCGGCTCGACATAGACCCTGAAGTGACCGAAAGCGCATATTACAACTATGCCGTCGCCAAGGTAGAAGGCGGACGCATCCCGTTCGGCAGTTCGGTTCAGACGCTCGAAGAATTTGTAAAAAAATACCCCTCGAGCCGCTATGCGTCCACCGTACAGGAATATCTGGTGAAAGGCTACATAGCCACCGACGACTATGAAGCAGCCCTGCGCTCGATCAATGCGATGAAAAGCCACAGCGACGCAGTGACAGACGCCCGCCAGCGCGTTCACTTCGTGCTCGGCACCCGCCACTTCTCCGCCGGACACTACAACGACGCCCTCGCACAACTCCGCCTGGCCGAGCAGCTTTCCGCACGCAATCCCGAGATTGCACGCCAGACAGTGCTGTGGCTTGGCGACACCTACTATGCCCTCGGCGACTACGACGCGGCCGAGAAGCAATACCGCAGCTATGTGAACCGCGCTCAACGCAACGATCCGAATCTGCCGCTGGCCACATACAATCTCGGATATGCCCTGTTCGGCCGGCGCGAATATGCCGCCGCACGCGACCGTCTCGTCTCGGCGGCGAAATCGACGTCGCTATCGGCCGCCACACGTGCCGACGCCCACAACCGCATCGCCGACACCTATTATTACGAGCACAAGTTTCAGGACGCTCTCGACAACTACGGCAAAGCCTACGACACCAACCGGTCGACAGGCGACTATGCCGCACTCCAGTCGGCCATGATGCTCGGACATCTCGGGCGCAAAAGCGACAAAGTCAAGGCCCTCGACCGCATGACCGGCGAATTTCCGCAGTCATCGCTCGTGCCGTCGGCCCTGACTGAAAAAGCGTTGACTCTAAGCTCCATGGGCAAGAGAGCAGACGCTATATCCGTGTACCGTTCCCTCTCCGACGACCATCCGTCGACATCCCAGGGACGCAACGCCCTTCTGCAGCTCGCGATCCTCAGCGCCAACGACCGCGATCGCGACCAAGCCATCACATACTACAAAAAAGTGATCAGCTCCTACCCCTCAAGCGCAGAAGCATCCATGGCTGTAGAAGATCTCACACGCATTTATGGAGAAATGGGAGCCATAGAGCAACTCCACGAATTCCTCTCGTCTGTGAAAGGCGCCCCGCAACTCGACTCGGTTGAATTCAACGCCATCGCATCGGCCGCGCTTCTCAAGAAAGCCCGCGGCGCGCGCGATGCCGGACAGCTCGATTCAGCACTGGTCCATGCCACCGATCTGCTTGACAGATTCCCCGACTCGGAAAGCGCCGAGAAAGCTCTCGCCATAAAAGCCGATGTGGAACTGACACAAGGCAAGACCGAACCCGCGCTCAACGACTACATGGCCCTTGCCGACCGCGCGTCGACTCCCGCCATGAGTCATCGCGCCCGCATGGGCATACTCCGTTCGGCCCGCGACCTCGGACGCTCCGGCCTCATGATCTCCACCGCCGATGCCATTCTCGGCTCTTCGGCCGGAGCCGACACCGATATTCCCGAAGTGAGCTACCTGCAGGCTTGCGCATACTTCGACACCGACCGTCAGGACCGCGCCCGCGAGATATGGGGCGAAATGGCCCGTACTCCGGCCAACATCTACGGCACGCGTGCGGCGTTCTCGCTGGCCGAAAGCTATCTTGCAGAAAACATGCTCGACGATGCGCTCGCCACTGCAAACGGACTGATCGACGCCAACCCACCACACCAGTATTGGGTCGGAAGGGCCTTCATTCTCCTGAGCGACATACTCCGGGCCAAAGGATCCACATTTGAAGCCGACGAATATCTGCGCGTGCTCCGCAGCAACTATCCTGGGTCCGAACCCGATATTTTCCAGATGATTGATCTCCGCCTACCTCAGCAATGAACATAAAGATATTAGCCACAGCACTATTGTCGGTCTCTGCCTGCTCATGGGCCACTGCACAGGACCTGAATTCTGAAATCACCGTGACCCACGACGTGGTGCCCGAAGAACGGGCGGCCACACGCCTGCAGCTCCTTCCCAGCGTATCGCTTCCGCAGACCGTGCCGGGACGCCTGTCGCCGGCCTCCCTTGTAGGAGTGTCACCTCTGACCCCGTCGCTCCTCACTCTCGAGCCTGCGCCCTATCTCACCTCACGGCTCAAAAGCCCATGGCGCGGATATGCATCGCTCGGCTACGGACCGGTGTACAATCTCGGAGCATCGGCAGGCTACCGCTTTGTCGAGCGCGACAACCTTCAGGCCGACGCCTTCCTGCAGTTCGACGGATTCAAATACAAATCAAAGCACCCCGACGCATCATATCGGGCATACGGTCCTGTGAACATGCACCGCAACAGTCTTGATCTCGGAACACGCGCGGCATGGTCGCCACTGAAAGGCACCACCCTCTCGGCCACGGCGACGTATGCCTTCAGCGGCTACAACTTTCCGCTGCCGGTGCTCAAGCCGGGTGGAATCCCATATCAGGACCCCGCGGAATGCTACGTCAACAACAACAGAATCAACGCCAATATGCTGAACATCTCGGCCGACTGGCGGCACTCCGTTTCCGAAAAATGGTCCTATACGCTCAGTTCCTCCTACGGGCTTCACGCCAACTCCGGCATTGCAGGCGCTCTGACCGAAAACCGCGGATCGTTCGGCGGCTCTGTGGTCTATGACCACGGCGATGTGAGCCACTGGAGCATGGACGCATCGCTGTCCATGGCCGGAGTGACCGCACGCCACACATCCGGCACATTCCATAAAGGCATAGTGACCCTGCGCCCGGCCTACAGACTCACCATCGACCATTTCAGCGCACTGGCCGGAGTAAGACTGGACATGCGCGCCGGCGGATACAATCCTACCAACGACGGCATCTGCCACATATATCCCGAACTACAACTTATGTGGCGCCCGTCGTCAGCCTTCTGTCTGTACGGAAAAATGGACGGACGCACCGATGCCAACTTCATAGCAAGCCTTTATGAAGTCCAACCCTACATCTTTCCTACCATGGCCAATCTCAGGAGCTATTCACATGCACATAACTACGAGGTCGGCGCAACCGCAGGTCCGTGGCGCGGCGCGGCAGTGACCGTTTTCGCTGGTTTCGCCAAAGCCACAGACTGGCTTATATCCGACTACCGTGCAGGATACTGGATGGCGCGCAACGTGGCCGGATGGCACTTCGGCCTGAAGGCTAATTATTCCTATCGAAGCTACCTCGACTTCTCGGCCAAACTTGAAATGGCCACATCGCCAGAGGGTAACTTCGGCCGTGGCTACTATCCGTGGCGCGACCACGCACATCTGGATCTTGACATAAAAGCCACCATACACCCCGTAGAGCCGCTGTCGCTGCAGATAGGCTATCACCTGCGCACAGGACGCTCCAAACCCGTGCCCGGACTGCCGGGATACAGCGACGGCGCACAGGCCCTCGGCAACATCAGCGACCTGAACATCGGCGCACACTATCGCATCAACGACATGTGGGGAGTGTTTCTCCGTGGAGAGAACATACTGAACCACCGTTATTACATCGGTCCGGCAGTGCCGTCGCAAGGCATCAGATGCCTTGCCGGCGCTACCGTAAGATTCTGATTCAGGCTCTAAGACAAACAAACTCATCAAAAAACTAATCACATCAGATATGAAAGTAGTGAACTTTGCCGAACATGACTCTCTGGTGAGTCAATACATCATGGAACTGCGCAATGTCGGAATCCAGCACGACATGCTCCGTTTCCGCCGCAACCTCGAGCGCATAGGCGAAATCATGGCATTCGAAATTTCGCGCACCATGCACTACAGAACCGAACATGTGCAGACCCCATTGGCCACATCTCCGGCCAGAGTGCTTGACGAGCAGGTAGTGCTCGCCACCATATTCCGCGCCGGTCTCCCGTTCCATCAGGGATTTCTCAATTTCTTCGACCACGCGGAAAATGCATTCGTGTCGGCCTATCGAAAATATCGCGAGAAAGAAGACAATTTCGATGTGTTCATCGAATACTTAGCATCGCCTGCCCTCGACGGAAAGACCGTGATCATAGCCGACCCTATGCTCGCCACAGGTAAATCGATGGAACTGAGCTACCGCGCCCTTCTGACAAAAGGCGAGCCGGCCCACATCCATGTGGCATCGGTGATAGCGTCGCAGGCCGCGGTGGACTACGTAAAACGCACCTTCCCCGAAGACCGGACCACTCTGTGGATCGCGGCTGTGGATCCCGAAATAAACGCCCACTCCTACATCGTGCCGGGCCTTGGCGATGCCGGCGATCTGGCCTACGGCATCAAGGAATAAACTTTAATTTTGCCGCTTTGTGGAAAAAATGTAACTTTGCGGCACAACAATTTTCACCTACATTAATTTTTTCAATTCCTTAAAACACATGAACAAAGGCACTATTCTGGTGACCGGCGGCACAGGCTATATCGGTTCGCACACCACTGTGGAACTGCAGGCCGCGGGCTATTCGGTGGTAATCATCGACAATCTCTCCAACTCCAATATCGACGTGCTCGACGGTATCGAACGCATCTCCGGCATCCGTCCCGCATTCGTGCAAGCCGACTGCACCGACATGGGCGCCTTGAAGCAACTCTTCAAAGAGTATCCCGGCATAAAAGGCATCATCAACTTCGCCGCATCCAAAGCTGTGGGCGAATCAATGGAAAAGCCTGTGCTCTACTACCGCAACAATCTGAACACCCTGATGAACCTGCTCGACTGCATGACCGAGTTCAACGTCAAAGGCATAGTGTTCTCATCATCCTGCACTGTCTACGGCGAACCTGACGAAAACCCTGTCACAGAAGCCGCGCCCATAAAGAAAGCCACCTCTCCCTACGGCAACACCAAGCAGATCAGCGAGGAAATCATCACCGACGTGATCAACGCCGGCGCTCCTTTCAAATCCGTGATACTCCGCTACTTCAATCCCGTGGGCGCACACCCCACCGCCGAAATCGGCGAACTGCCCAACGGAGTGCCCCAGAACCTGATCCCTTACATCACCCAGACCGCCATAGGCATCCGCAAGGAGCTGAGCGTGTTCGGCAACGACTACCCCACCCCCGACGGTTCCTGCATACGTGACTTCATCAATGTGGTCGACCTGGCCAAAGCCCATGTCAAGGCCATGGACCGCATGCTTGAAAACGAAGGCAGCGACAAAATCGAAATCTACAACCTCGGCACAGGCAACGGAGTTAGCGTGCTCGAGCTCATCAACACATTTGAGGAAGCCACCGGAGTGAAAGTGCCCTACAAGATCGTGGGCCGCCGTCCCGGCGACATAGAGAAAGTGTGGGGCAACCCCTCACACGCCAACACCGTGCTCGGCTGGAAAGCTGACACTCCGCTGGCCGATACCATGCGCAGCGCCTGGGCATGGCAGTGCCGGCTCCGCGAACGCGGCATAATGTAATACAAACATTCCAGCCCTCCCCCGGCCATATAAAGTCAGCCGTGTCTTTCACCGGACACGGCTGACTTTGTTTTGAAAATATATGCAGTGTTTCAATTAAATTTTGTAACTTTGCAGGAGTTTTTAAAAACCATTATCACACAAACAAGTATATGAAAAAGAGTGCACTGCAGCAAGCGCGCGCGACTTATCAGCCCAAACTCCCCTACGCGCTTACCGGCGCGGTGAAGATGGTGGAGGGCAAACCCACTCAATCCGTAGCCAACCAGGAAGAGATCAAGGCATTGTTCCCCAACACCTACGGACTTCCCGAAATCACTTTTGAAAAAACCAACCCCACAGTGGGCAAACCCCTCAACGTGGGCGTGATCCTTTCCGGCGGTCAGGCCCCCGGCGGCCACAACGTGATCTGCGGTCTGTTCGACGGCATCAAGAAAATCAACAAAGAAAGCCGTCTATACGGTTTCCTTATGGGCCCCGGCGGTTTCGTTGACCACCAGTATATGGAGCTGACATCCGACATTATCGACGAATACCGCAATACCGGCGGCTTCGACATAATCGGCTCCGGACGCACCAAACTTGAAACCAAAGAACAGTTCGACAAAGGTCTCGAGATCCTCAAGCAGCTCGACATCACCGCTCTGGTGATCATCGGCGGCGACGACTCCAACACCAATGCCGCCATCCTGGCCGAATACTACAAAGCCATCGGAGCCGGCGTGCAGGTGATCGGATGCCCCAAGACCATCGACGGTGACCTCAAAAACGAACTGATCGAAACCTCATTCGGCTTCGACACCGCCACCAAGGTTTACTCCGAAGTCATCGGCAACATCCAGCGCGACTGCAACTCAGCCAAGAAATACTGGCACTTCATCAAGCTCATGGGACGCTCCGCCAGCCACATAGCTCTGGAATGCGCTCTGCAGGTACAGCCTAACGTCTGCATCATCTCCGAGGAAGTGGAAGCCAAGAACCAGACCCTGCAGGACATCGTGGACTACATCGCCGGCATCGTGGCCGCACGCGCAGCCAAAGGCAACAACTTCGGCACAGTGCTCATTCCCGAAGGACTCATCGAGTTCATCCCCGCCATGAAGCGCCTTATCGCCGAACTCAACGACCTGCTGGCACACAACGCCGACGAGTTCGCTGCCATCGGCGATGCCGACGCCCAGCGCCAGTACGTGATCGATCACCTCTCGGCCGAAAACGCCGCCATCTACGCCGGACTGCCCAACGGAGTGGCCCGTCAGCTCTCTCTCGACCGCGACCCCCACGGCAACGTGCAGGTATCGCTGATAGAAACCGAAAAACTCCTCGGCGAAATGGTGGGCAAACGCCTGGCCGAAATGAAGGCCGAAGGAAAATACACCGGCAAATTCGGTTCACAGTACCACTTCTTCGGCTACGAAGGTCGCTGCGCCGATCCTTCCAACTTCGAC
>BLLX01000077.1 GCA_011959405.1 Muribaculaceae bacterium | reverse complement strand
GCTTGAAGTAGAGAAACAGCGATATAAGTTTGTACGTCCAAAATCCATGATACCGATTGATTCATTAGGGGCAATTGTGATTTACGGAGATTTCTACAACGTAGAAACGTCTGAAGAAGGAGTGGCTGTTTTACACTCGATGATTCGTTTGATGAAGAGAAAGCTAAACAATATGCACTGAACCACAACATTAAGTATGGAGAATAACGGAATAAGACAACCGATGAATAAACGACAGCGATTCATCAGATTCATGCGTATTGTAGCTGTAACCTTGGTAACGCTATGGTTGCTCGTATTGATGATTGCTTCGGCGGACACAGATGATCTTTGGTTCTCGCTGATGATAGTCTCGGCATTGGTGATATTCTTTGTAACTATTCCCATCACCGGATTCTGGCTATATTCATTTATAAAGGCTGTCAGACGTCGAACCAAAACAGATAAAATATTGCTTTGGTTTCATATAGTTGATTTGCTGATGTGCGGTGCCGTGATTTACTTCGCCAATCAGCCGACGCACAAATGCGATGCCTTTATCATGGCTCAATATTGCCGTGGTGAGAATGCCTTTTGGATGAGGAGCACCGTAGCACAATATAAGAACATGCTGCCCGACATTACCGAGCTGTATGTAGAAATTAAGAATGGTACGGTTCCACAATCCGATATTCTAAGCGAGCGGGATCTGAAGGAACTTAAACGGCTTTTAGAAGATTTCTGCGGCTGTATAGGCATAGATGTCAACAACTATTCAAATTCCAGTTATTCAAGATTGTTATTCCGACGTATCGGAATGGGAATGTACTCGTTCAGGTTTTACGACCATCCTTTGTCGCTTGAACAACAAGACAGTCTGAACTCAAAGGAAAATCTAATTGTCTTTAACGATTCCACTGTTTTTGAGTATGGCAGTGGTGCTTTCGGGTCGCTGGATTTCCCCGGTAAGGAGGAGTTTCTTGAGAAATCAAAGTGTCATACGGAAATAATCAAGGCGAAAGGTCGGGATTGGTATGTCAATGTCAAGCCCGGAGGCTTTTTAGGAAATCACGAATGTATTTCAATCATGCCGAACCAATCGGCATTGGACGACAGCTCTTGCTACAAGTTTTACACTGATGAGATTTATTATGCAGTGGATTCAGCAGGACGGCTCAACATATATGCGCCATACTCCTCAATCAAAAAGCCTACAAAAAATGACGCCGTTATTCTGATTCATGAGTTACTCGATTATGATACCAATTCCAAATATCGCAAGAATTATTCAGCAATGGGATTGAAGCGCATCACCACCGTGAGTCCAAATCATTAAGAGCGGTGTTTGTTGTTCAAAATGTGACATTTGTCACATCCAATGTCGATTATTTTCGCTAATTTTGCGTATGGCAACATTCTATAAAACATTGATTCTGTGTGTCGGCTTTGCTCTCTCCAATAACTTATGGGCGCAAAGTCATACAGATTCTGAGCAGACTGACACAAGTCCGCTCAAGATTGAGCGTGATGCACTTGGTGCAGTATATTATTGGATAGACAACAATGCGCTCGACCTTGACCGAGTGGATTATAGTGATTTATATGAAACCTATATGACACCAATTGAGGGTCAGTTATTTGAGGACTGTACTCAGCTATTCATTGAGGGGAAACTTCGATTGGAACCGGACTTTCTAAAGACATACTCTTACTCTTATTGGAGAGACAAAATTGATACACCTGTAAACGGAGTGCTTGGCAATGATTTCAGGCGGATAGAGGTCTATTTCTATCCCGATGCTGTTAAGTCGGATTCGGTAACATACTTCGTAAAAGGCCGGACAAAGGTTAAGAAGAATGTCTGCGATTTCACAGGTGAAGTCAAAATCAAGAAAATCTATCACAAATATGAGCGTGACATCGACTCTCCCGATTGCTATGTGATAATCGCGGATTATACTCTAAAGGAAGATGCTACGCAAAAAGGTAGCGGAGAGTTTCAGGGTGTAATGGGTGCGTATGGCTATGTCACTGAAGATGCACCCGAAGTCATACAGGTTAACAATATAGATCAGGACAGCGACGGATATATGAACCGTTCTTATGTAGGCACATGGCGGAGTTATAAGAATCCTGCGGTCGTCAAGCGTTGTATGTGGGGCGATAACCGTTTGCCATTCCGCTTTGATTTTGATATAGGAGCTGGAGAGATTCGCGTGAATCCCAAATATTCCTCACCTGAATGGGATAATTTTATGCAATGGAAAGACCTTGATATTGTCGAACCCGAAAGCGGCGACAGCCGTGCAACATATAAAAATCCGTGGTGGTAATGAAACTGACCGATAAACGATTTTGGACATTTGAGGCATTTTCCGTACTGTCAACGGCTTTGACAGTCGGGCTAATGGAATTGGTTGATAGATTCAGGTTGGATTCTGATGTCTTACCCATTTATATCATAATGCTTACCACATATCTAATCGGGCACGCTGTGGCTTGGAAGAGCAATAGGTCTTGCGCCTGGTTAAAACTTGGACTCACTACTTATTTGTTCTCCGCTGTCGCCTTAGCGGTCATTTTTGCAATCATATTTGGTATAGATTGGCTTGCACCAACTGAAGTATCTGACGATGTATCTGCTGATGAGCATGTAGGTTTTTCAGCTTTAGATTTAACATTGGTAATAATATTGATATGGGGTATTATTTCATTTATTCCGACTATGGTTACCGCTTTTGTAGCCTCACTTTGTTTTAGAGCAAAGACAACGGTAGCAACAGGTATGAAGTTAAGGAGTATTTCACTTGAATCAATTGGTGTGGATGGAATTGCCTATACCAAGAGTGAAGCGCTGAGAATAGCAGAGGAGTATTACAATTCAATTATACCTATTCTTGGTGGAGACATGTATCTCTTTAATAATGGTAACATTAAACCCACATTCGACAATTGGTATTGTAATCGGAATAACTCTGAAACTTCGTATGAGTATGTTGCCCGAAGTTATCAAGTTGCCTGCGACTATATCAAAAAATATCCGGACAATGCTAATATCTTTTTCAGTATCGTTAAAGGACATATAGACGAATGAAATCTGACAGCAAAATATATCGGTTTTTCTTTGGACGGCGGGGGCAGAGGCACTTGCCATTTGGCGCTATGCTGCTGATTCTCGTGCCATTACTTATTGGAGGAATGTATTTCCAGAATCACAAGTACAATGCTCTGTCGGCAAATCCGGAACATATATCGACTGTCGTTTCAAATATCAGCTATATAGGCACAAGTGGCCCTATAATACATTACAACTTTATAGTGAAAGGTGTAACATATAATGGTGGTATACATGCCAATGGTTTTGCCGTTGGCGACAGCATAGGTGTGGTATATCAGAAAGATAATCCGGAGAATAATATGACGGTGTTTGAATATTATAATGGCCCATCGTATGGTTCGGTCGCAATATTCGTCCTCGCCGCGATTGTCTTGGCTCTATATCGGTGGCGAAAAATCAATCGGAAATACAACGACAGTTGCCCGGAGTTGGATGGCACTGGAAGGTGTCGTATTTACCGCACCGACAAGGAATATATATTTGTTACAGTATATAATGTCACTGCGAGTCTTCCGATTAAATTCCTCCCCATAGACTGTGGTAACGGGGAATTTGAGAATACACTCATGGAAATATTCCATGCAAGTCTGCATGGCAAATATGTGGAGCTGAAAAACGCAGAACTGATCAAAGCCATGAAGCAACGCTCATGGCGACAGCTTTACCAACACTCCACAGGCGTGCTTCTGAAACACGACAGACGCACTTTGGAGATTCTGCCAACCCGGAAAGCCGCCGATGGCAAAGGTCTTGACTGGGATTATTCCCGCGCCCTGTCTTTTGACTTTGACGGCGCGTCATGGAAAGACATCATAAACTCAACCCGAAAACTCCTTGAACACCATGAAACTGACTGATAAACAATTTTTGACGTTCCTTATTCTGATTGCAAGTGCGTATATGGCATTTGCTCAGACACTATTTTCTGTTGACAGAATTAGCAAAGAAGATTTTGAGAAAACCCTGAACAGCAAATTCGTATACGTATATGATATTTGGAGAGACAGCGTGGTTGATAATGCCATAACAGATAGAATCATTCTTGATGCCAGACAACGCTTTGAAAAAATAGATAGTACAACGCTTATTCAAAATTATGATATTGGTTTTGAAGACGAAGAATATGAAGCTATGTTTTCAATCAAGTCTTTAATCCTTGTGGAAGAGTATGGTATGTATTGGTTTATGCTTCCGTCATTACATGATTGTGAATTGTACTGCTATGATTTATCGGGTAAATATTTAGGCGACATGTTATTGCCTTTCGCGATTTCACCCACCGGAGTAATGGTAGCCCAAAAAGGATTTGACTGCGACGGTTTCCTTGATTTACACTTCTATAAACGTGGGGATTCATATCTCCGGGAGTTTCAGACATTCAAGAACCGGAATTTGCCTGTGTCTGATATCAACAACTATTATACTGCATTAAAATATGACTTATCTTCCACTTCATTTTGGCTTGATTATAGTCTGTTATATATTTCATTCCCAACGTCGGATGGCAAGATGGTATATTTAAGAATCTCCTTGGATGTCGAGCCTATAGAAGACGAAATTGTAGTAATACCTAATCAAGATACTCAAAGTGAAGGGTGCAAACGATGAAGAAACGAGGCTTAAAGAGATATTACCGTAATCTATTCAACAGGAACTTAGCCGAGAATTTTATCATAAATCTAAAAAGTGGAGCCGCAAAGTATGATTTTGCACATATCCACTTTGATGGTTATGTTCTTAATCGGTGGAATGAAATTAAACTCCACCTTGATGCATTGTTTAGACAGTTAAGTCTTTTCAAATCAAATGCCATTAATATTACTATGCCTTTTCAAGTCTGGGGGTATGTTTGTTTTCAACGGGACTTAGGTTGTCAGGTTTCGTTATATGTTCATACACCCAACAGTGATTATGATGATTTTCCTATGGTCTTCACAAATGTCTCTGATTACATGACAACTAATCGAAAAGAGTTGCATGATTATCTTAATAAAAGACAACGCGAAGGCTATGAAATACGATATTCAAGGAATTGCGATAATGAGCAGGAAATCGTTATTGCGATTATGAATGTTGGGCTACCGATTTTCACACCAATTAAAGACACAAGCGATGAAACTGACCGATAAAAGATTTTGGATAGTGATTATTTTAGCGCCCTTCTTGATGGCGTGCAGTGACAGGCACGACATAACCGACAATTATTCCGTATTTACATATGGAGAGGGGTTGTATGGAGAAAAGGAAACGGATTATCCGATATTTGCTGAGAAACTTGGATATAAAGAATCGCCTAATTTTATCCCTCATATCGAACAGTCCTGGTGGAACCAAAAATATATCGTACTCAAACAATCCGGCGACATATTTTGGATTATAAAACCACAGAACCGGGAGCTGGAAGCCGGAGATATTTATTTAGGCCCATTAACCGCTTATCAGAAAGACAGCATATTGACAGCCGAAAGAATTGATTTGAACCAAATGAACCATAAGGCATATGAATAAGCGACAGTTTATGAAAATCATGTGTGATACTTTTAATCTGGGAAGCATCACAACAAGTATCTTCTGCTATCGGGTAGATTGCATCCTGATGGGTATGAATCTTATAAAAGTTCCGGGACGAACCGGATACAAACTGTTTTTCTCTATTTATCCATTATGGCGACAATCTTTGAAAGCGTGTCTTGGCTATCCGTCGTTTCTTCAACCGATCCTCGATAATAAGAATATGGACTATATTCTCCCTGAGGATATGGCTGAAAATGAAATTGATGATGCGTTGCATTTATATCAATCGCAGATTTCATGCAGTCATTCAGAGGATGTATCTTTCACAGAATTAAGAAAATACCTGAAATCATGTATATCGAATCATGTTGGGATAAGAAGTAACTTTGTGCTTCAAATGAAAATATATGAACTGCTTTACGGGATTGCTTTATATCGCGATGATAAAGAAACAGCTAACGACATATGCAAGACAATATCCGACAATATAATACAGTGGGATGATAAGATATTTCAATACTGGTATGGCGATAAGGCTGAATATCTTTTGCGCCTTATGGATTTTGATTCCAATAGAATCAATCTTTTTGATAATGTTTCGCTAAATTTAGCCGAGCCCAAAGTACAGAAATTACCACACCTTTCTTTTTTATAGGAATAATGAATATGAAACTGATCGATAAACGATTCTGGATAGCATGGACGGCTGTGGCAATGCTGATGGTGGTTGTTACTGCACAATGTTGTTTTAATGAGGACACGGTAATTCTTGGTATAGCCTATGCTTTGTCGTTAATCTCAACGTGGCTATGCCACCGAATCAGACCAAAGGCAACTTTTAGCAATCTACTGGTTATGTTCCTATACAATACCATACTTGGCTATAACTTGATTTTCAACAATCATGGTGGAGCCGGATTTACATGGTGGTTCTATCTTCTATTACTTAACGGAGTCCACTCGATTGTGCTATTGATATATATCTCATGTATTTACATAAAGAAACGATGAAACCTAAGAAAATCATCATTCTGACGATTATAGTGCTATTTGGAATAATGGGTGCGACTGTCTGCTGTCGTCATGACATAAGCTATCAACAAATATGCTGCATTAAGAATCCGGATAGTAAAGACAATGCCAATACTTTGTTCTATCCTTATGGATTCGCCCTGTTGCATGACAGCATTTCTCTGCAATCATACCGTGGCATAAACGAGAGCACCTTACGTATTGCAGACAATGTGGGTCAATGGGATTTTGAAAAATATTCCTATCTGATAACCTACGGCAATAATATAGAACGGCTATCATACAGTTGGCTTGACACATTCATTTATGATAAGTCTCCCAGCTATGCCAAATGTTGGAAAGAAGGCAAACAATTACTGATTGTAGATTATCCAGGGTTCAATTACCGTCAACATTCACCTTTCAATGATAACGAAATAAAAGGTAATGACAGCATATATGTCTATCGGCTACCACATTCACCATTCTTACGTGGCTTGCAAGACTAATAACGACCACAAAAATACTCGCAATATTAGATGTCATCTCCATGAAAAAGCCTTTTATTCAACTATCACTTCGGGAACGGTAAAGCGAGGTGATTTATAAAGTTCTTCCAATATGCGACGAGGTACATAATCAATGGTTATTGAGCCATCATTATCTTTTATCTGTGTGTACGAGAATAGCCAGCCGTTAATCTCAAATAACAAATGATTGTGTTCTTCACTGTATTTCCTCCATTTCTCTAATGGTTCTTCGGATTCACCTTGCCTGAAATTAAACCTTACAGACGGTTTCCCAAAGGAATTTTTTTCAAGAAAGGCTTGATATATGGTATCACTAAATGGAGATTTCGATTCACATATAGCCACAATCAAAGTCAATCTCTCTGCTTTATCTTCAATCACTCCGAAGCCCCATTTATAGCCGTGGGGCAAAGTGACCTTTTCAATGTCGCTTTTGATGCTTCTCGCTTCATGGAATGATGTATTAAGATAATACCATAATATCCAATTTCCATCTGCCAAAATCTCTTTTTGCGGAGAGTTAAGAGCTTCACATACTATATCTATACTGTCTTGTGGAAAGGTGAATACATCTGCAACAGGATATACATTGACAGTCCAGTCAACGGCATATACATGATCATAGGATATTTCCAATGAATCCGGCATGTCGGCTTCAACAGCTTTAATGGGAAACGCGGTCGAGAATATAAGCAGTATGATGGTTACTATTTTTTTCATTGTAGAAAAGAATATTTGATTTATATGTAGCGAAAAGACGCTTAGTGTAATGCCTCAGTCAATATTGACGGATCATTTTCTTGGCAAGCGAGCAAAACAAGTGCAATTATTTCCCGATGAGGTCCCTCGGCAGGATATACACTCTCGCTAATGTTTGCCCATTTTCCATTGGCACAGACATAGCAGTTAAAGCCATCTGTGATTGGCGTAAATCTGAAAGGTTTTGCGTCGTTGACTATATATGATAGAAACTCCTTGAAAGCTTCGGAGTCTTTTGGACTGTTGATTTTCAATTTTGCATCAAGCGGACATGGCATTGGCCCTTCTTCGCCTTTTCTGCGTACTTCATTCTGTCTTTGTTGAAAAGTTGTAAATGGTTTTGAGCGGTACCGATAAGTAATGCTATCTCCATCTGCCGAAAGTGATACTCCATCTGCGCTATCTAAGTCTATTACCATAAAACAAAAATCAGGCTCGCCGTCCAAAAGGAAATGCTTGTGCATTTGGAATATTGAGTCATTGACATTCTCAAACAGTTCCGTCTTTTGTTGGGCGAAGCCGACAAAAGAGATCAGTAAAATTGAAAGTAACACGAGTTTCTTCATAATAAGAAAGGGGTTAGGTTATCCACCAACGTAAAATTCGTCAAGTTTTAGGGTATCGAGATTTATAAGGACGGTAATATATGAATCTCCGCCATCAAGAACGTCGATTATATTTGTATAATCAGTTGTTGGCGACATATTGCTTTTGAGATGCAAGACCTTAAAGATTTGTCGCTCTCCAAGTTCATTTATACCGCCGACATATTGGCGGAAATAGTTTTTAAGGCTGTTTTTGTTTTTAAGAGAGTAATTCACCCCGGTTTGTTTGGCATAGGAGATAACCGTACCTATATTATCTTTCAGGATTTTATCGGCTACCTCTACATCTTCGGGAGAAGGTGTGAATCTTTTTGAAAATTTGTAGGGCGCAGGCCATGTAAGCCGATTGTCGCTAAAAATCACACCTCTGTCGGTTTTGCCCTTGCGCATAAACCAGACGGTGCCACCAAAGGCTTCGTCGCACTCAACTTTGCTAATGTAATAATGAGTGGTGCAACTTGAAAAGCCAAGTAATGCTAATATGTTGTATGACCTACGCATACGCAAATTTAGCGAAATTCAGCGAGATAAGTGGCATGAATTATCATGAAACTTTGATGCTGATGATGCTGAAATTTGTAAGGGCAACGGGCTAAAACCCACGGCTTTTTCATTTAAGATAA
>BLLX01000076.1 GCA_011959405.1 Muribaculaceae bacterium | reverse complement strand
GAATTAGCGGTCTTCTGTGGTGCCACCAGCACCATTTTTAATGAATTATAATGACTCGTGGTGAATGATGCTAAATGCTATAATGTTATATATCAATGCAATTAAACTGAACTGAATTTGTTTTCAGGCGTTAATATTCAAGAATTATAGGTAACTTTATAGGTAACTTTTGGGAAGTTCACTATATTTGCAATCGGATTGGTTCGGTTTGAATTTGAACCACAACCCAATCCTGTATGTCAGACAATTAAACGAATTTGAATTATGGCAAAGACTCTCTCCAGATTCTACTTCCTCAAAAAGGACGAGAACAAGGATAAGGCAACCCTCTTCGTGAGGGTACAAGACCCCATACGCAAGATTGATGTTCAGTTTACCACGCGGCTCCGTGTGTCTGTGCCGGAGTGGAAAGTGGCTGTTTCGAGCGAGGACGCATTAGCCCGTCATCGCAAGGAGTATCCCAAGCTGCATGACAAACTCGGTCGCATCGAGGTCATGCTCAAACGAGAAATGGAAGCTCCCGAATTTGACCGCGAAAAGGTCAAACAGGAAATAATGGCTATTGCAGATCCGGAAAAATCAGAGATAGTACGCCGTCAACAAGAGGCGGAAGTTATCGCAAAGGAAAAAGAAGAACGACAACTACGGGAAGAAGCGGAGAAGGCTCGCATTGCCGCAGAAGCCGAACGGGCTAACATCTGGAATTTCCTTGACCGCTTTGTCGAGGAAATAAAATCCGGCAAACGTCTAAATGGCAATAACCGTTACACTGCGGGTAGCTGTAAGGCATGGAGTAGTTTCCGAAAACTGTTTAACGTATTCGACCCGCGCCACAAACTGACGTGGGCAGATGTTGACCGCTCGTTGGTGACGAAATTTCTCGACCACCTTCAGAAGCTCGACTACATGGGTAGCTCAGTCAACAAATACCTTGTGTCGTTTCGTGCTATGGTTGGCTACGCATACGAGGATGGACTGCACAACAACGACCGTGCATTAAGCTGCTTCTCCAAACGTAAAGTGGAGGAAAGCGACAAAGCCGCTGAAATATATCTTACCGAAACAGAGTTGCAGGCATTGGCTGAAATGGAGCTGACCGGATTGAAAGACCAAGTGCGAGATATTTTCCTCGTCGGTTGCTATACCTGTCAGCGCGTAAGCGACTACAACAATATCCAGCCGGAGGACTTTACGACAACAGCGAAAGGCACACCGATTATCCGTCTTGTTCAGCAGAAAACGCGCAACGAGGTGAAAATCCCGATAATGAATCCCAACCTCAAAGCTATCTGCGAGAAATACAACTATCGGCTTCCTTCGGTAGTAGACCAGATTCTTAACCGCTATATCAAGGAGATACTTAAAGACCTCTCCGAAAGCGTGCCGACACTTTCTGTCAAGGTTCCGACAAAACTCACCATGAAACAGAAAGAGAGGGAGAAATCCGGAGAACTGACGGTTGAGCGCAACGATAAAGGGGAAGTGATGATGCCTCGCTATGATTGCGTCACCACCCATACAGCCCGGCGCAGTGGCATTACCAATATGTACCTCTCCCACAAATTTACCATCGTCCAGATGATGCACGTCAGCGGACACAAAACACAAAAGACCTTCATGGACTACATCAAGCTCTCGTCAGATGAAATTGCCGATGAGATAGACGCTATCGTCAACGGAGCAAAAGAAGAAGTGTTCTAACAAACAGTATGAATAATACATATAAATATGAAATATGGATAAATTAGACTTTATTAGGCTATTGGAAAATACTACAATTCCAGAAGAGTGTGCTGATGCAGCTAAATACTTACAGCCTATTGCCAATGCTTTAATGGAAATCATGCCACCTCTATTATTTCGCTTTCGCGCTATAAACGAATATTCTCTTAGCGCATTGGATAAAGATTTAATTTTTTGCTCTCGTGCCAAAGATTTCAACGACCCATACGACAGCTTATTAACTGCCCAAAGTTTAGAGACAATTCTAAATACCGATCCAAAAAGTCAGTTTTCTTTAATGAGTGTGTTTCGTCAACTACTTATAGAAGGATATGAGATTCCGGCACATATCAGCGAAGTTTTTCCGTCAGACTTATTGAAGAATCTGGTTGCATCTCTAAGAGAGAAGTCTAAGGGCAGTCCAGATATTAACGATATGGATAAATTTACGCGAATCGTAAATGAACTGAAGAATCGTGTGAACTTTTTTGAGGTGGAACTACGTAATAGCAACTCATTCGCTTGCTTCAGCGAAGCCATTTCATCTATAACAATGTGGGGGCATTATGCGGATTATCATAAGGGTTTTGCTCTTTCTTATGATATGAGACCTCTTATAAGTCGTCCCTCAGGAAATATTACGGTAATGCCAGTAATATATTCATCCATAAGATTTGATGCAACCAACCTGTTAGCCTCATGCTTAGGTAAAAATGTCGGAATACCAGTGAAAAGATTAGATATGCTTGACTCAATTAAGTCTTCACTCTACAAATCTCCTGACTGGGAATATGAAAAAGAATGGCGTTTAATCAACACAAACAACATACTTGATTCACATCCGCACTTAAAGTATGCTCCAGTAGGAATTTATTACGGTGCCCAGATTTCAGATATCAACAAAAAGATATTACGTAGAATCGCATTTGAAAAAGGGTTGGCTGAATTTGAAATGTATATTGATAAAAGTTCATCTGACTACGAGATGAAAATTAGACCATTGTCTTTCAAATAGCAATATATCTCCATCGTATTAAAGCTGTCTTATGCTGGGCTTGTGCGTTTTACATAAGTCAGTTCCCCGATGTAGTGGATTAAGATTTTTTCTTTTGCCCAGTCGTATGTGCAGGTTTGGTTTATCGGGCATATATAAAGCCCGAACCAAACCAATCCGACCGGCAATATCCATGACGGTTCCAAATGTGCCATAAAAATCATGGATTTGGAAACGTGACGCAGTATGGAGTATAGAAAGCATAAGCCACAATGATGAGTCACGCTTCCAAATCTTATAAAAATATCGAGATTTGGAAGTGTGATACAGGATTTTTTTATTATCTTTGCAGCCTAAATCCACACGTATGTTGATAGGAAGAGATAAAGAGATACAGGAGCTCCAACAGGCTTACGATTCGGACGAGTCTAAGTTTGTTGCTATTTTCGGACGCCGAAGAATTGGAAAGACTTATCTTGTGAGAGAGGTCTTTCAAGATAGATTCGCGTTTACTTACTCCGGAATGGCCAATGCCTCAACGAAAGAACAACTTCAGAGATTCTATTTGTCTCTGAAAGACCACGGCTATAAGAGTACCGTAAAACCAAATAATTGGATTGAGGCTTTCTATATGCTTGAACAGTATCTAAAAGAGCTTCCGAAAGGTAAAAAGGTTGTGTTCTTAGATGAACTGCCTTGGATGGATGCCCCTAAATCAAGTTTTATGCCGGCTTTTGAGAATTTCTGGAATGCTTGGGCATCAGCGAGAAAAGACATCCTTCTTATTATATGTGGCTCTGCCACTTCCTGGATGGTAAAGAAGATACTGAAGAATAGAGGTGGGCTACATAACAGATTAAACAATCAAATTCATCTACAGCCTTTCAACTTGCATGAGTGCGAACTATATGCAAAGAGTATCCATCTACCTCTGGAGCGGCAAGAGATAATGGAGGCATATATGGTATTTGGAGGCATCCCGTTCTATTGGTCATTGCTCAATAAATCGTTCAGCCTACCGCAAAATATTGACGCATTGTTCTTTGGAATAGACTCCAAGTTGAAGAATGAGTTTAAGGAATTATATTTATCCCTCTTTAGACAGCCTGACGCATACCTTGAAATCATTACCGTCTTGGCAAAAAAGAAAATTGGGATGACACGGGATGAGATAATTGAAAATGCCAATATCGCAACCAGCGGACTGCTTACTAAGTATCTGGAAGATTTAGAGAATTGTGGATTTATCCGTCGTTATCAGGCAATAGGGTCAAAAACGAAGAACTCCATCTATCAGCTTATTGATAACTTCACGCTGTTCTACTTCAAATTTATGGAAGGTCGCAAGAATACGGATGCCAATTATTGGTCGAAGATACAGATGACTTCCGTCTTTAACTCATGGAGTGGGCTGGCTTTCGAGAGGGTCTGTCTCTTGCATTCGGAGCAAATAAAGAAGGCTCTTGGAATAAGTGGGGTTATCACTAACGAATACTCATGGCGCACAGCTGCCACTGATGAACATTCCGGAGCACAGATTGACATGTTGATTGACCGAAGCGACAAAGTGATTAATCTTTGTGAGATTAAATATTCCGACAATCCTTATACCATTGATAAGAAATATATGGAGAACCTGCGTAATAAAGTAGCTTTGTTTCGCCAGATCACAAAGACACGCAAAGGGATTGCCCTGACAATGATAACAAGTTCTGGGCTTGTGAAGAACTCCTATTCGATGAATAATATCCATTCGCAAATCACAGCCGATGACTTGTTTATGGACGCATAAGTTACAGATACAATCATAAGAAAAGATGAATCAAATTGATAAAGATTTTGAACAGCGTGTCAAGGTCGCAGACGCTGTCAAGAAATACAATGAGAATCCTACGCCGGAAAACTCATCAAAATTTTTGGTAGAATTGGCAAAACTTGGTATCGTTCGGTCCAATAACACTGAAGAAGAAAAAGAAGCGGCCAAAGATTGGGCTGATTTAAGCTATGAGTTGTTTGTATCAAAGGATTACGACAAAACAAGAACACTACTCGTAAAGCTGATGTCAGATATAGATACACTTTCGAATAAGGCTATTCAAAAGTGATTTCGCGCTCTCGCACCATTAACGGAGCAATATGTATTTGCAAATTCAGTTGTATGATTGCACAACAATGAATTGTGATAACAATAAATAAGCGACAACGAAATTAATATGAATAACAAGGTACTCGTATTAGGAAATGGTTTTGATATTGACCTTGGATTAAAAACAAAATACAGGGATTTTGCTGACAGCGAATTTTGGCCGTTTAACGATGACTCTGGGATACTACATCCTGAGAATAATCGGGCGACTAATTTATTAAGAGATGTTCTTAATGAAAGGAAATTAGATGTTTCCACGTGGTTTGATCTGGAAAGCATAATGGCTGAATTTGCCGTTCATGGTTCCACAACGGAGTTTGACAGCCATGATATAGGGCAAGATAGACGCGATTATGATGTTCTGGTTGAATCTCTGTCAAGCTACCTCAATAAAATACAACAAGAAAACATTAAGGAAGATAGTATTGCTGCCATAGTTTTACGAGCCATTATTCAAAATGGGTATTTCTCTGAGATCTATTCGTTTAATTATACGGATTTACACCTAATCGCTCGAAAACTTCGAATTCCTAATGATTTTAAATATAGCCATGTGCATGGTTCATTAGCCGAAAAGTCCATAATCTTGGGAATCGAAAGTAAATCCCAGTTTGATACTGAATATCGGTTTATGTGTAAAGAGTATAACCCTAATTATAGGAGTCACTTAATACGTCAACGATTAGAGGCTGCTGATGAGGTAGTATTTTTTGGTCATGGATTAAGTAAAATCGATTATCACTATTTTGAACGATTGTTCTCAATGTGCAGCACAGAAGCCATTATAGACGAAAATCATAAATGGTTGTCATTTTTCACTTATGACGAATTTAGCAGAATGGACTTACTTGATCGTTTGCAGGAGATGAATAATCGAAGGTTAGACTTAATGTTTGGTAATAACCAACTACAATTCTTTAAAACAAAAGATGGTCTGACTCCTCAATTAAACAAATATCTCCAGCATCTTAAAGACACAAGCAAAGCAGCGCATAGGGAACAAATGCGCAGGATTGCTTCTCGATTATAGCTATAATACTTGAAAGGGATGTTCGGTTTTATGGTATTGTTATTATATCAGACCCAAACCAAGATGGATTATTGCCTAAATTTGGAATCAAGGTGTATATCGCCAATGACAGGAACAATGTGAATAAGGAACCTTTGGTTTCGAGAATCATCTCTATCGCTTAAACGAGAAGCTCGTGGCACACCGCCCTCACCGCTACCTGCAATAACAAGTTCGCACTTTTCCATATTAGTAAAATCTATACCTGCGTTGTCTCGCCAAAACTCATGGAGTTTAAGCGCACGTTGGTAGCTGAGGACATCATTGTTGAAGTAATCGTCAATATGATAGCCGTCGGCCGAAGCTTGACCTTCGATAACTACAAGATACTTAATGTCAGTGCGAAGAGAATCGTTTTGTTGCAAATTAAGTATTGTGCGCTTGATTTCTTCACCTGCATCTCTAATTTGTTGACGAATAGCGTTAGCCTCTGTCAGATTATATTCGGGAGATTTAGGGTCGTCTTGAAGCAGGTTGTCGAGAGAAAACTTACCTTTCTGATAGTTAACCTGAATTTTGAAGATATGTTTGAGGTAATCTGGATTGAACTCGAAATATTCGGGGTCAATATTATCTACGGCCTTGTAGATAGACATGATTTCCTCATACTTATCTTTGAACTCCTCCAGTTCGCGCTGCTTAATCTTGAAGCGGCTATAAGATACCGCAAAAAGTACAAGCATGATAGCGAACAATGTGGTCATAATATCCACATAGCTCGGCCAAAAAGCACTTTTATTATTGCGACTATCCATTGGTAAAGTTATTTACGACCGCCGAAGATACCGCCGAGGAAGCCACCGCCACCCGATGTGGTCGTGGTTTCCGGTTTCTTCTTGGCATCTTCAATCGCCTTGTCAAGAAGTTTACGTATCGATTCGACTTCGCGACGAGTGGTTTCGATGGTTTTATCTACTTCTTCACGAGAACTTTTAGTGTTGATTGAGGTAAGCAATTCCTCAATCTTTTTCAGCTTGCTAAGTTGAGAGAACTCTTGCTGAATCTGGTCAAGAGAGAATTTCTCCTCGATAGCGACCACAATCTCGCGTCGGCGTTCAAGCATTTCTTTTTCTAGACCATCGAGAATGTTCTGGAACCTCTCGGCATAGGTGGCGAAACTTTCTTCGTAAGTACGGCCGAGTTTAACGATAGCTTCGGATTGCATCTTGAAAATATTTTCAAGATGTCCGTCGGATACTTCCATAGCCTCAACAGCGACTTTCTGCTTTTTCTTAATAGCAGTAATTGCTTGTTTGAGGGCTTCAATTTCGGTGTTACCAAGAAGGTCAGTTTTTTCTATACTGCGACCAAGAGCATTAATGCTTTTCTCAAAGTCAGTAATGCGTGAGAGTATCTGATTGAGCTTATTGGCAACATTAAGCGGAATTTCGAGCGATTCATTATAACGGCGTTGCGTGTTGACAAGTTCAACGGTAACATCCTTGATCGCGTTGCGAGTGACCTCAAAGCGATTAAGAGCCGTTGTAACTAGGTCAAAGTTCTGCGAAGCACGAACAAAAGCATCGAGGGATTCAACGACACCGCGAGAGCGAAGAGTCTTGAGAAGTTGAGCTTGCAGGTCAACATTCTCATTGATTTTGTCCATATTTTCACCCATAACGCGCACAGCTTCGGAAACGATGGTTACGTTCTGCTCAAAAGCAGACCCGAAGCGTTGAGTGCAAGAGTCAAATGTTGCCTGAAAGCGGTCGATTACATTATTGAACGACGGTTCAAAGAGATTGATGGTATGGTGCAGCTTATTTAGAGCGGCAACCATACTGACACCGAGGGTCGGCATAAGTTCATTCTGAATAAACTCGTAGAACTCGTTCTTGTCTTCACGAACCACCCTTTGAGTCTCAGCTGCAAGATGATGAGTAATCGTCGTAAGAAGCAAACCGATGAAACTTGTTGACATCGAAACGAGAACACCGGAAATAAGATTGCCAATAGTCTCGTCAGTAATGCCCTCACCATTCGGAGAAGCTCCCAAGCCGATAGTGAAGAATAACAAGCCAAGGAATACACCAATGAAAGTACCCATGAGACCTACATAGGTAGGGAATGCAATACGTGACGTTGCATTATCATACAAGACATTGATTTTTCGGTCAGTCTTGTTTTGAATGACCGAAAAATCTGTGGTGCCGTGGTTCTTTTTGGTGTACTCATTCAACTCCTTGATAAGAGTGTGTAGGCTGGAGCCTTCTTCTGCTACATAAGGATTGAGCTGAGAATCTTCTGCCTCACCATATACTTCATATTCGCGATTCTTAACGAAGAAATTGCGGACAGTCTCTAACTTCTTTCGGGTTCCAAAAAAGTAATAGAGCTGAACGCCAAACGCGATTATAAAAGTCGCGATAGATATAATCAGCGATACAATAGAGATGCCTGACTGAAACATATTAAATCTTAGTTAGTTTTAACACGTTATCAATAATAGGCAAGAAGAATACCGAATCGTGGTAAACCTCGCTGTCATTGAGTTTCTGAATGACCTGTGTCTTGAAGTTCTTCTCCAGAGAATCCTGAGTGCCGGATGAAATGAGGTTGATAATTTCGGTTGAGTCAACCTGTTTATCAAGCTCACCTTTAGAGATAAGGATACGAAGGAGATCAGCGAAGAGTTTATTGAACGAAGCAAAGGTATTGAGAAGATCGCGACTAACCGCAGGGAAGTCGGCTTTAAGCTGCTCGACATTCTCATAGACCCTATCAGAGACGCCTTGGAAGTTAAACTCATCAGGCACATCGACATCGGAGTTGCGATAAAGGCCACCATAGCAGGTACATTCTTTTCGGCTATCGGGAAGAATAACCTGAATATCCTTTATATCGCCATAAACATTTTTGAAGATTGTGGCGACAAGTTCCTTGATGGTTGCCTTATCCGAAGAAAGCAGACCATCGATGTAACGACTACCGTTTCCACAGAAAAGAACGGAACGCGGACAAGCGAGGCTCTTAGCCTTATACATCTTCGCCATGAAGTACACGATAGAGGCGAAGTGATAAAGGAACAGAGGCTTGTATGATTCTTTCAACTTCTTGGTGATTTCGCAACGGCTATCGTTGCTCAGCCAGAAGTTGATTATGTCCTTAGTGGAAACCTCTCGGTCTGAGCGCATCTTGATATTGAGCTGTTCAAGTTCATCGGTATGGTCGCCGAGATGAACGGTCTCGACGAAGCGTTCGTAAATGCCGTTTACACGGTCATTGTCGAACCCGCTGAAACCATTACCCCAAAGAACATCGCAACCGAAGTGAACGGAGTTCGCGATTTGAGGTTTGCTGTCGGCAAAATAGATTGCATCTAACATTTGAAAAGGGACCCAGGTACA
>BLLX01000075.1 GCA_011959405.1 Muribaculaceae bacterium | reverse complement strand
ACCGAGTTCTTCAAACAAATCGCTAATTTTGCACTTGCCAGTTGAACCTGCGTTTTGATGCTGGTTGAATAAAGTCAGGGAGTTTTGTTAGAAAAAATTTGTGTAATTGCCGAAAAAATCGTTACTTTGCACACTGTTTTGCAGGCCTATGCCCGGAAAGTCGTGGAAAAGATGCATTCTGCGATGATATGAGCGACGGCAGGGGACAATGCCAAACGTATTCAGAGACAATAAACAAGAATAATATAACCAGTAGAAGACAACACAACGAACAGCCATGTCAAAGATGTGTCAAATCACAGGCAAGAAAGCCATGACGGGTAACAACGTTTCGCACTCGAAGCGTCGCACCAAGCGCAAATTCAACGTTAACCTCTTCACCAAGAAATTCTTCTGGGTGGAGCAGCAGATGTGGATTAGCCTCACAATCTCGGCTAAAGGTCTGCGCACCATCAACAAGCTGGGGCTTAACGCCGCCATGCTGCAAGCCGCCGAAAAGGGCTATCTGAACGAAAACGATATTAAATTTCTGGGAGCATAATCATCATGGCAAAGAAAGCTAAAGGTAATCGCGTTCAGGTTATCCTGGAATGCACCGAGCACAAGGCAAGCGGTATGCCCGGTACCTCTCGTTACATCACTACCAAGAACCGCAAGAACACCACCGAACGTCTGGAACTGAAGAAATACAATCCCATTCTGAAGAAGGTGACCGTTCATAAAGAAATCAAATAATTATATTCACCCTCCTATCTAAAAGCATCAGGAAATGGCAAAGAAAACCGTGGCCTCACTTCAGAAGGGTGAAGGCCGTACCTACAGCAAAATCATCAAGATGGAGCGCTCACCCAAAACCGGCGCATACGTCTTTAAGGAAGAAATGGTGCCCAACGACGCTGTGAAAGCAGCTCTCAAGTAAGCTCAACCAAGATTTATAATGTGTTGTGTCAAGCCTTGGCTCTTATGTGCCGGGGCTTGATTCATTGATAGGATGTTATGAATATTGAGGACGTCAGGCTGGAGTGTGTGTCGTGTCATCCGGCCGTTGAGGAGACTTTTCCGTTTGATGATACAAACCTGGTCATGAAGATCGGTGGCAAGATGTTTGCCCTTCTGCCACTTGATAATCCTGACACGATCTCACTGAAGTGTGATCCAGCCTTGGCGGTGGAGCTTCGTGAGCGTTATGCTGGAATCAATCCGGCATGGCATTTCAACAAAGTGCATTGGATTCAGATAGATATATCATCTGTGCCGGATGATGTGATCCGGGCGCAGGTGGCCATGTCGTTTTCATTGGTGGCGGACAAACTGACCCGTAAGGCAAAGGCGTCACTCGGTCTGTAGGGCGGGAGCTGTCAGTGTCTCATAAATGACGGTTGCGTTGTTTCGTCCTCGGTCACGCGATGCGTATAGCAGAGTGACAACAGGGCGTTGCATCACGAGTTCCTTGAATTTGGCGAACAGGCGGGACTGTTGCAGTTCCGCTTTATAGCGTTCTTCAAATTCAGGCCAGCGCGATGACGGGTCGGAGTGAAACCATTCTCTGAGTTCTGAGGACGGCGCTATGGCTTTTTCCCACAGATTATAGTGGAATCGGGCGTGCGAGAGTCCGCGCGGCCAGATCATCTCGACAAATATCCTGAATCCGTCGGTGGCTTCAGGTGCGTCGTAGGCTCGTTTTAATTTTATTGTACACATCGTTTTATCAACGTCTTCATGATGGAAAATGTTGACGGGATAGGAGGAAAATGCCGGCGAAACGATTGTGTGGTGTGCGGTTTATATAGTATTCAGGAGAATATGGCGTTGGCGTGAAGATAGTCTTCCATCTGGGGAGCCGGAAGGTGAATGATTCCAGCCGAGTCGATCAGAAGCAGTGAATCGGAGGAGGAAATAGCGAGGTCAAGTTCGTGAGTGGAGAAGAGAATACATTTACCGTGATTGTGGGCAAGGTCTGCCAGCAGGTTTATGAGCTGGATACGGTTGGGGATATCCAGGAAAGAAGTCGGCTCGTCAAGGAGAATCACCGGAGTGTCCTGAGCAAGGGCGCGGGCAAGCATGATTCGCTGGCTTTCGCCGTCGCTCAGGCTTGATAGCTGACGGTCGGCGAATTCTGCCATTCCGACAAGTCCGAGAGCGTGGTCCACCCATTTTATGTCATCTTGTCGCATTCGGCCTATCCAGTTGGTGAAAGGTGCCCGTCCCAAAGCGACAACGTCGCGGCACCGCAGGTTGGCCACCCGTATGCGTTCGGTAGTTACTACCGCTATGGTCTGAGCCAGTTTTACAGGAGAGGTTTTGTATGGATCGGTATCTGCAATGAGGATGTTTCCGGATTCCGGACGTGAAAGTCCGGCAAGGGTGCGCAACAATGTGGATTTGCCTGATCCGTTGCGTCCTATGAGCGCGCACAGGCTGCCTGCAGGTATATGGGCGGATGCTCCGGCAAGCAGTCGTTTGTCAGGGGCATGTGATATGGTGAGATTGGAAAATCTGATCATGCGGAGAAGGATTTGTTGGACAATACTACCCAGATGACTACCGGAATGCCCACCAAAGCTGTGATGGAGTTGATCGGCAGGACAAGCAGTTTGGAGACCAGATCGCAGCCGATAAGAACAATGGCGCCTACCAAAGCGGATGCGGGAAGCAGCACCCGATGGTCGGCCCGTCGGGTGATAGCGCGGGCCACATGCGGCATGGCCAGACCTATGAAGCCGATGGGGCCGCAGAAAGCAGTGACGGTGCCGGCAAGCAGAGTGGTGCTCAGTATGATGATCATGCGTGAACGGCGCAGGTTCAGCCCCATGGTGCGGGCGTATTGCTCGCCGAGCAGAAGGATGTCGAGCGGTTTTATTGTGGCTATGGCAACCAGAAGTCCGGCAGACACCGCAGCGGCGAGTATGGCGAGTTGTGGGCCGGTTACTTCGCCAAGCGATCCCATAGTCCATATTACGAAAGATTTAAGGGCGTCTTCATGGCTGAGGTATTGTAGCATCTGTACGATGGCGCTGATGGCGGATGACAGCATGATGCCGAGGATTAGCAGAACCATTATGTCTTTGATGCGGGTGCTGACTGCACTTATGGCCAACAGTACGGATGCAGCTCCTATCCAAGCCGCTGTGACAATGCCCAGAGGAGAGGATATGCCCAACCATGCAGAGCCGAGCAGCATGATGGCTACACCCAGTGACGCTCCGGAACTTATGCCGAGTACGTATGGTCCGGCAAGTGGATTGCGGAACAGGGTCTGCATTTGCAGGCCGCTGACTGACAGTGCCATGCCGCATAGGAGTGCAACAGTAGCTTTGATCAGACGGATATGGCGGACGATAAGGGACGTGGATGGATCGACGTTGCCGCCTGTCAGCGATTTCCATACATCGGACATGGGGATGTCCACGGCGCCAATGGCAATGTCAAGGAGCATCAGGGCCAATGTGGCCGCAATGAGTGACGCGAACACTATGCGCAGTTTAAAGGCTGACATTTGCGGAGGATCAGTGCAGTAGGTAGTAATATCGGAGCGTGGCGGCTGTGTCGTTTATGCCGGCTGTGGAATCCGGGTGAAATATGGCGGCAAGATCTTTCAGGATGATATGCGGGCAAGCTACACCGCTTTCCCATAGATCAGCAGTGTTGTTGTAGGCCATGCCGGAGAATCTGATTTTTGGAGTGGATGAGCGCAATCCTTCTATTGTCGTGGACTGTGAGCCTGTGAGCCATATCTGAGACTGTGCGGTCAGAATAGCTGCGGTTTCCATATCCACGGGAAGCGATTGGCCGCTGTTGTTGCCGGAGTAGACATAGCGCCCTCCGGCATCTTTGATCAGTGCGGCGGTGTAGCTGTCGGTCGACGGCATAAACCATGAATCGCCGTATGGAGTGTTGAGCATCACGGTCGGAGTGTCGGTCCATTCGGTGTCGCGGATCCGGTTATATTCTTCAGGAATTACGGCAAAGGCTTTTTCTGCTTCTTTGCGTGTGCCGGCGATTTCTCCGAGTGCTATCATCCATTCGGCGCGTCCAAGCGGGGATTGTTCAAGGTATTCTCCTATGTACATGTATGGTATACCGAGTTCGTCAAGCTTATTTTCCATTGGACTCGCGCCGTTGACTCCGTAGATCAGCACAATGTCCGGACGCAGGGACAGCAGGAGTTCGTAATTCAGATTGCCGTCGAATCCCACGTCGCCTATGGTGTCGCGTCCTGCCTGTATGCGAGGATTGGAAATGTAGTCGAGTCCGCTCACGCCTACGATACGGTCGATAGCGCCCGATGCGTCAAGCAAGGCTACGTGTGACGAACTCATGCACACGACGCGGCGGGCAGGAAATGTGATGGCTGACATGATGCCATCGTGCGGCGCCTGTTCGCCATTGCGGGATATGAACAGCCGGCGGACTACTGAATCCGCGCCCTGCCATGGATCGGTCACTTCCAGAATGGTGCTTTCGAGACCTTTTGCTCCGAGGATACGGAAGCCGGAGGCATATAGGGGAGTGTAGACGTGTTCTGTATATCCGTCTGCTGATGGTGCAGAGGGCCTGTTTTTTGTGCAGCCGTGGGCAGAGATGAGTATCCATGCCATGAGCAGGATTGCAGCTATGCCTGTGTTAGTTTTCAAGTTCATCAATAATTTTTCTTATGGCAAATTCGAGCATTGTGTCCACGCCGTTGAGTGCGTCTACAGGGTCAAGGTCCACGGCACAACCTTGGTCCGGGGAAATGCCTGATTCTGTTGGGTTGCCGTCGGCATCAAGCATTGATACGGCGCTCATTCTCACGCTCCATCCACAAGGCAGTTCCGATGAATATGGCATGCCGGAACCACCGCCTGTTGTGGCTCCGGCAATGGTCACGCCGGAAAGACCGCTCATCACTGCTACAAAATGGTTGGCGGCGCTGAAAGTGGATCTGTTAGTCAGGATCACCACGGGTTTCTGCCAGGTTACATGGTTTGCTCCCGCAGGCTCATAGTTTATGGGATATGCTTCGGAAAAGTCACCGTGGCCGGGTCCGGTCTTGTGTATCATATAACCTACATCGGCAGTGTTGGTAATGAAATGCTCCACAAGAGTCTGCACATTGGAAAGATTGCCGCCGCCGTTGTCGCGCACGTCGATGATCAGCCCCAGGCAGGTGCGCAGATCTGACAGCACAGCGTCAATATTTCCGTGTCCGAGTCCAGAAGAGAACGTGGGGATGCGTATATATCCGACATTCTGTGGAAGAATCCCGTACATCCATGCCCCGATTTGAGTGTAATGGAAATTGAAGTAATATTGTTGGATCAGTCTTGCGTCGAAGTTTTGCGGATAGTCGCTCCACCATTTGCGATAATATGAGGTGGCGAATCCGCTTGACAGGTTGGTGTGACCGTCGCGAAGCTCTTCAAGCATGTCGGCGCATACAAGAAACAGTTCTCGGGAAGTCATGCCGTCGTTTATAAGCGGACGGTACCGATCGTGGATTGTATTCCAGTCGATTTCTTTTTCGGAGAAGAAGCAATAGTGCTCGTCGACGGTACGCCACAAGGTCTCGAAGTTGCCTTCCGGATCGTTGTCGAATTCCTCGATAGGGTGGCATCCGCAGCATGCCGCCAATATTATGGCAATCGGAAATATATATGAAGGAGCGGACAGGCGCATTGTCATATTAATAGTAGGCGGAAATTATACGTGATGTGTCTGTCAGAGGTCGGCGCTGGGCGACGGAGAGCCATTCTCCGCCAATGCCGATGACGGCCATGTGGGTGATATGGCGTGAAGTGATATGATTGGCCTGGGATGAGATCAGGTCAAACCGATAGCCGAGACGCAGTGTAGTGGATCCGAGATGCAGATCGGAAGTGATCAGGTTGTATATGGCCCTGTAGCTTGCGGGCCATGCCGCATGGACGGAGTTCGGATGGTTGCCGAGCGAGATTTCATAATATAGTTCGCCGTATTCAGGCACGAAGAATGCTCCGACCAGAGGTAGCGAGGGCTGGTAGCCTATTGTTACCGGCAGTCTGCCGATATGCAGGCCGTATGTCAGGAATGCCGCAATTCCGACAGTAAATGCAGCATGTGCCTGTGCCGGATTATTGCCGTTGCGCGGCAGGTACATACATCCGAAATGGAGGTCGGTCATAGGTCCGATGCCGGCGGTGAGTCTTTCGACTGGTAATCTATAGCGCCGCATCATGCTCCATGAACCACGCATGCCGGCATTCCATATCGCGGAATTTTTTGCAGGATTGACCGCACGGTCTAATTCGGCCCGTACGGATAGTCGCATCACCCATTTCTCAGGGGAGAATTTCATGGCCTGCCACCGTTCGTAGGAGAATGCAGCTGACCATCCGGAGTATTTGATCGGCGACAGGTATGTGTCGGCCAGATGAGAGGAGCCTGTTTCGATGGAATAGGTCGCTGTGACCGGCCGCAGAGAAGGCACGGGTGTCTGCGTATATGCCTTCCCCATGAATGAGACGGCAGTCAGTACGACAGTCAGCGCTTTAAAACAGATGTTGCTGGCCATTGATCTCATCGCGTACCTGCTCATCGCTCACATCTTCTGTCTCGGCGGCCGAATTGCCGCTGTCGTTGTCGGCGGCGTTGTCATCGTCATCGTCTGGAGAGACTGCCGGCTCGGACAGGTCCGGAGTTTCGGACTCATCTGGGTCGCTTACAGGCACTGGATCTATTTCCACTATATTTTCGGTAATATATGTGGTCAGTCTTTTACCTTTGGCTTTGAGTGATTTTACATTAATGAATTCAGATGCGACGATCACGATAGGATCGCGGAAATCGTCACCTCCGCCAAACGTCACTTCAAAGCGTGCTCCGGGTTCGTCGCTAAGTAGAATCAACTGCGATTTGGGATTATCGCCTATGAATTTCTGTTTTTTTGCCGTTTGTTCGAATGAGAAACGTTTGATGTAGGGGTAGCCTTGGTCCGCGTCAAAAAGTATGGCGCTCCAGATGGTGCCCGGCCTGAATTTCTCGATGCGCAGTATGTTGTCCTCGTAGTGGTTTGATGCATCGAATGTAGACGTGTAGTATTCGCCGTTTTTCAGTATTACCAGCACCAGGTCGGTGCCACCGAACTCTCCGAGGTAATCCCCGCGTCCGTCGTAGTTCAGACGCAGAACATCAGAGTCAAACCACACCTTGCGTCCGCCGAGGGTCGATGCGCCTTTCTCACGCAGGGAGAAACGGTGGACTTCATTGCGGGTCACGATATTGCCGCGGCTCTGTTTGCCCTTGATTGCCAGTTCGCCGAAGTCAACGTCAAACTGTAGCTTGTTAAGGCGTGCTTTTGGTTTCAGAGTGACTCTTACCACTTCGGCCTCGCCGTTGGGGTTGCGGGTAAAGTAGCAGATACGTGAGCCGGGAGTGCCCTGAGTGATGTCGTATTCCTTATCGCGTGTTATGCCGGTTACAAAAAAACGTTTCATGAAGTATGTCCCGTCCTTGCCGTCGCGGTAAATCACGTTGTAGACCGTGCGCTGGTCGTTGCGCTTGAACACGTCGATATGCTCGATGTTTTTTCCGACAAACAGTTTTTCCTGAACCTTGACCACTTTATATTTGCCGTCGCGGTAGAAGATGATCACATCGTCGATGTCGGAGCACGGACAGATGAATTCATCCTTTGCCAGCGAAGTGCCGATAAATCCTTCCGCTCGGTTGATATACAGTTTTTTGTTTGCTTCGGCAACCGTAGCAGCCTCGATATTGTCGAATCCGCGCACCACTGTCCGCCTGGGAAAAGCGTCGCCATATTTGGCCTTAAGTGACATATACCAGTCAATGGTGTAGGCGGTTATATTCGCGAGATGTTTCTCTATCTCGGAAATTTTGTCGCGATAAGCCGCTATGGTCTCTTCTGCTTTCTGAGCGTTGAAACGCAGGATCCTGCCCATCTTTATCTCATAAAGCCGTTGGACATCGTCGTCCGTGACCGGCCGGATAAATTTCGGCTCCCACGGCTTCAGACGGTTCATGATATGAGCTGTGGCTTCTTCAAACGAGCGGCTCTGTTCATATTCTTTATCCTTGTATATCCGCTCTTCGATGAAAATTCTTTCCAGAGAGGCGAAATGAAGCATCTCGCGCACTTCGTCACGCTGAATCTCAAGTTCGCGCTGCAACAGGTCGCGTGTGGACAACACGCTGTGGCGCAGCACATCGCTGATGCTGATGAACACAGGCTTTTTGTCATGTATCACACAGCAGTTAGGATAGATGTTGATCTCGCAGTCAGTGAATGCATATAGCGCATCAATGGCTTTGTCGGACGATGTGCCGGGTTGTAGATAAACCATCACCCGTACTGATTCCGATGTCATGTCATCGACTTTGCGTATTTTGATCTTGCCTTTTTCTCCCGCTTTGAGAATCGAGTTGATCAGAGAGCCTGATGTGACACCGTATGGCACCTCGGTGATGGCGAGCGTCTTGTTGTCGATTTTCTCGATTTTGGCTCTGACCTTCACCGCTCCGCCACGTGTGCCGTCATTATATCTGTTTATGTCGATAAATCCACCTGTGGCAAAATCCGGGTACAATGCAAATTCTTCGCCGCGAAGGAAGGCGATGCATGCATCGAGGATTTCGTTGAAATTATGTGGCAGGATTTTACTTGACAGTCCTACGGCAATACCCTCCACTCCCTGTACGAGCAGAAGCGGAAATTTTGCAGGCAGAGTGACAGGCTCTTTCTTTCGCCCGTCGTAGCTCGGCGCCCATTCGGTCAATTTGGAATTATACAGAACTTCCAATGCGAAAGGACTCAGGCGCGCTTCGATATAACGGCCTGCCGCCGCACGGTCGCCGGTGAGGACGTTGCCCCAGTTTCCCTGAGTTTCGATCAACAGTTCTTTCTGGCCGAGCTGTACAAGGGCATCGTTGATCGATGCGTCGCCGTGCGGATGATATTGCATTGTGTTGCCCACAATGTTGGCAACCTTGTTGAAACGCCCGTCATCAAGCGTTTTCATGGAATGCAGTATTCGCCGTTGCACCGGTTTTAGACCGTCGGCTATATTGGGAACGGCCCGTTCCAAAATCACATAAGATGCATAATCCAGATACCAGCTACGATACATGGACCTAAGCTGATAGCGGGTGACGTCAGACGACAGTGGTGTGATTTTAGAATCGGACTCGGTAATCATTTCATCGCTCATAGATGCAAAAATAGCAAAAAAACGACAAATACGCAAAAACTACTTGCACCGAATAAAAAAAATTACTACCTTTGCCCCCGCAAACCACAGGAGAGATGGCAGAGTGGTCGATTGCGGCGGTCTTGAAAACCGTTGAGGGTCACACCTCCGGGGGTTCGAATCCCTCTCTCTCCGCTGAACTAACCGGACAATACCGGACAGTAAGCAGACAAGTCCCACAAATTCAATGATTTGTGGGACTTTTTTTATTCCCTTGTGTCTGCCTTAAAGTACACCTTTTCGCCCCTAAAAGACAAAGTTCGTAACCTAACTCGTACCCCCGACAAACAAAAACGGAAAGGGGGTACAGAATGTGGGTCAAGCCGAAATTCCGGTGCATTTGTTAAAATTCGAGAGTTGGAACGTTAAA
>BLLX01000074.1 GCA_011959405.1 Muribaculaceae bacterium | reverse complement strand
AGACTCTGACGTGCTCTCGCTTATGGAACACGCCAAGAATGTGGTCAACGGAGTGCGCGGCGTGAGGGCAAAAAAACAGATCGCACCCAAGCAGCCGCTGGAACTCCGTGTGGTCAACGCCATACTGACCGCCGATGAAACGGAAGTGATCAAAAAACTTGCAAACATAAGTTCGATAGCAAGTGTGGCAGAGAAAGATGCGGCGGCCGCTCCGTTTATGGTCGACAGCATGGAATTTGAAGTGCCCATGAGCGCGGAATCTGTGGATGTGGAAGCCGAACTTGCCAAACTCACTAAAGATCTGGCTTACGAACAGGGCTTCCTTGCATCTGTTGAAAAGAAACTCGCAAACGAACGCTTTGTAAGCGGCGCCCCGGCCGCAGTAGTAGATGCCGAGCGACGCAAACAATCCTCATGTCAGGCCCGCATAGCCGCTCTTGAAGCGTCAATAAAAGCTCTGAACGGAAAATAAAAATACCGTAATTTTAAATATTAACCCCACCGAAGATTTAAACTTCGGTGGGGTTAATGTTTATGTGAGATTTACCGAGGGGTTACGGATCAATAGGCTGTGTCAAGGAGCAATGTCTCGACGGCCTTACGCAGTTCTGTGCGCGAACCGACAAGATTATTGACCATAACGACAATGACATGCGTGGGAATACGCGACTCAGGATCTATGCGATAGCCGGCATAGCACTGCACGCCGCCCATGCTGCCGGATTTCAGTACAAATTCGCCTTTGCGTTCGTGACGGTTGAGAAAACTGCGCATTGTACCGTCGAGACCGACACGGGCGAATACATCCACATAGTCATTTCTCTGCGGACTTACCGCCATGGCACGCAACACTGCACCCAATTGGGCTGCCGAAACGGCATTAGCACGGGAAAGACCGCTGCCGTCATTAATCCTCGAGCATGAGAGGTCTACTCCTTTGTCATGCCAAAACCGTATTTCACGCTGAATAGCATTTTTCAACGGCATACCGGGAGCCAGAGCGCGCAGTGTCGCTTCAGCCATGAGATTGTCAGACCGGACCATAAGGCTCCGGCCCACATCCCTAAGCGGCGGCGAATCAAACGACAGTATCTCCACAGCACCACCGCAGCCGGGACGAAACGACTGCTGCGGAATGTCTTCTCTCTCAACGGCTATTCCTGCCGCCACCAGCCGGCTTTCCACCATCTGCACGAGAACGGATCCCGGATCAGGCATAGAACATGGGAAAGACGCTTGTTTGCGAGCTCCCAGAGAGCCGTAGATAAACAATATGTCACTTCCGGCACCGCGGCTTATATCAATCTTGCCGCTCTGACCTTCGCGACGATCGACTATCTTCAGGCCGGGCACAGGCGGATAAACCTGCATGGATGGGATCTGAAGTGTAAAAGTATTGTCGGCGTAGTTAATAGCGTATGTGCCGGCACCATAGTCCCATGCAATATCCTCCACTTCCCACGAGGGCACAGCACCGCCATGAGGCACGGCAGCATCATATATCCGGATTTTGCCGCGGATCGTCTTTATGCCATGAGCCTTGACGGCGTTGACAAGAGATGCAACAAACGAGGGATGCTCCTTGAAATGACGGGACTCCAGTGTCGGATCTCCGCTGCCGATTATCACAATGTCACCGTTGAGGGTACCGTCGTGCGACAGGTTGCCATGGGCCATCACTCTGGTGTTCCACCGGAAATCAGGTCCGAGAAGTTCAAGCGCGGTGGCCATGGTCAACGACTTCATGATGCTCGCCGGCGTGAGCATACGACCGGAATCATGTTCGACTACAGGCATGGCCGTACGGTCCACAGGAGCGATATAAAGCCCTACAGACACGGCATCGCCCCCCTTGATCCGAAGCGGACACTGAGCGGAAACAGCCAGCGCCAGACCAAGAAGGGCGATTATCGAGATTATTTTAATACGGATCACAGCAGCGAAACCGAACGTTTCACAAATTCGCTCAGATCTCGTCCTTTAAGCAGTCCGGAAGAGAGCAGTGCAAGGTCGATCAACTGCCGTACCAACGGATTTCCGCCGGCATATTCTCCGGCTGCCGCGGATATTTTATCACGCTGTTCGCCCACGGATGCTTCGAGAGTGTCAACCTTTTTCTGATCATCGTCTGTGAGCTTGCCGTCTTTAGCTTCCGAACGGATCTTGCGGGCCTGATCCTGAGAGTCGTTCATGGCATTGAACATCGGCTCTACAGACGGGGTCAGAGCACCCATGGCTTCCGACCTGACTTTTGCCACCAGCGGATGCGCCACATTGATCACCAACGAGTAACTGTCGGGCAACTCGCCGTAGAAACTCATGCCGGGCTGCAAGGCCGCCATTTCTTTCATGCGGCGCATGTATTCGTTCTGGATCACAGTGACAGGCGCACTGTCGCCTGACAGCGACTCAAACTGTACGAGAAACTCCGCCTTTTCCACCGACGGAATCTGCGAACGGAACACTCCCGTGAGCACATCGGCCTCCATCGGTGTAAGGCCTGCTTCCTTTTTGTCTGATCCGGGGATAAGATTGTCGGTTATGTCGCTGTCGACACGCACAAAGCGGCTTTTTTCAAGTTTGGATTCAAGCATAGCCACGAAATGGCTGTCGAGCTGTCCGTCCATCACCAGCACACTGTAACCGCGGTCTGTAGCGGCATTTATGTAATTATACTGTGCAATACGGTCGGTTGTGTAGAGATAGACCACATTGCCTTCCGCGTCGGTCTGGGAGGACTCTATCAGGGTCTTATATTCCTCGAATGTGAAGTATTTGCCTTCGGTGTCCTTAAGCAGGGCGAACTTCATGGCCGCATCACGGAATTTGTCGTCCGTGAGCATACCGTATTCAATAAATATCTTGATATCGTCCCATTTTTTCTCAAAATCAGCCCTGTCGGACTTAAAGATTTCTTCAAGTCTGGAAGATACTTTTTTGGTGATATAACCCGATATCTTTTTTACGGCTGTGTCGCTCTGCAGATAGCTACGGCTCACATTCAGGGGAATGTCGGGAGAGTCGATCACACCCTGCAGCAACATCATGAACTCAGGCACCACGCCTTCAACGGAATCCGTGACATACACCTGGTTACTGTAAAGCTGAATGCGGTTGCGGGTCACCTCAAAGTTATTCCTGATTTTCGGGAAATACAATATTCCGGTGAGAGTGAACGGGAAATCCACATTAAGGTGAATCCAGAATAACGGATCATCCTGCCCGGGATACAGCTCGTGATAGAACCGTAGATAGTCTTCGTCGGTCAGATCGGCAGGTTTCTTTGTCCATGCAGGTTCGGTGTTGTTGATTACCGACCCGTCGGTTTCCACAGGCACGGGGAGGAAACGGCAGTATTTGCGCAGCAGGGAAGTGATGCGGCCCTGTTCAAGAAATTCTTTCGAGTCATCGTCGACATGGAGAATGATTTCCGTGCCACGTTCAGATTTTTCAAACGGCTCGAGAGTGTAGACGGGCGACCCGTCGCATTCCCAGCGCACGGCCTGCGCGCCTTCCTTGTAGCTGAGTGAACGTATCTCAACCTTTTTAGCCACCATGAAGGCGGAATAGAATCCCAGACCGAAATGTCCGATGATCGAATTGGCCGTATCCTTATATTTTTCAAGAAATTCTTCCGCACCGGAAAAAGCGATCTGGTTGATGTATTTCTCCACATCCTCGCCTGTCATGCCGATGCCATGATCGCTGACCGTGAGAGTGCCGGCTTCCTTGTCGACCGTCACGGTGACTTTCATGTCGCCGAGCTCGCCTTTGTATTCTCCGAAAGACGACAGCGTCTTTAGTTTCTGTGTGGCGTCGATGGCATTGCTCACCAATTCACGCAGAAAGATCTCATGATCGCTATAAAGGAACTTTTTAATGACGGGAAAAATGTTTTCGGTGGTCACACCGATGGAACCTTGTTTTTTCTGAATTTCCATATTTAGGTTATGTTGATGTTTTTTCTACTGTCATTATAAACAAAAAGGATGCCACCATTGTTGAGTGGCATCCTTATGTCATATTTGTCAGTCAGCAGAGGGAAATATGGCAGAATTCTACGACCGCAGCCAGGTGGCCTTTTTCCAAAGAAATTCCAAAGGACCCTGCCTATGCCTTGAAAGCCAGTAACGGCTGAACAGCAGCAACAGGCCAAAAATGGCCAGTCCGATGACCGCAGATACCGTGGCCCCGACTTCATTCCAGAGGTTCAGACCCCAGTGGTAGTAGACAAACACACCTATAACCGACTGGGTGATGTAATTGGTGAGACTCATCCGCCCGAAAGGCATGATAAAGCGTTGGAACTTGTATCCGACATTGTCCTTTCCGAACCAGAACAGCACAAAAACAGATACCAACACGGTCATTAACGCAAAGTTATACATACGTGGCACTGCAATTCCATAGTATGACAAAATCGTGATATTGTCTATATGCGGAGGGATGAAGGTTTTCAAGCAATAGAACACTACTGCTCCGACCACACCGGCCAACAGCGCCTTTCGCCAGAAAGCCACACTTACAGTTGACTTGACAAACAGCTCCAGGCGCCCGGCAAGCATGCCCAGCAAAAACAATGCAGGAGTCTGGAACAGGCGTCCGGCTTCAACCTGCCAGAAATTGGAATAAAGCTGTCCGTTCCAGATGTTGTTGCCGAGAGTCTGCCACAAATTGCCCGTACGCCCTACTTCCTCAGCCGATGCCGCAAACCGGGCAAACATGGAATTGGTGTCAACATATTCAGGATTAAATAACGCATATATTACTTTTGCCCAGCAATAAGGCTGCAGCATAAGCAACGTAGCGACTATCAGCACCGTGCGGTTGCTCCAACCCGAAGCCGGAATCAGCAACAGACCGCACACGGCATACAGCAACAGAATGTCTCCGTTATAGAACAGCGCGTGCAATTGCGAGAACGCCACAAGCACAAGCATTCGCCAAGCGAACCGGGCGCGGAAATCCACTCCACGGCTACGTGCATTGCGCATCTGTATATAAAAACTGAACCCGAACAGCAGAGAGAACGTGGCATAGGCCTGCCCGGCAAACAGCGCGTAAATCACATCCGTGACGTATCGGTTAAGATTTTCAAGCCACAAAGGCTGACCGGCAGGGTCTCCGAATATATTGTAATGTTCGAGATTGTGAAGGAGCACGATCGCCAGCAACGCGAACCCGCGCAAGGCGTCAACCACCTCAAGGCGACTGGAAGACTGTAAGGATGATTTCATGGTTAAATAAAAATCCTCTTTATACGACACTGCTATTACAAGAGCCGTGTGTATAAAGAGGGAAAATCAGAGAATTTATCAATATTCGTCCCAGGAACGAATTTCTATGTCATCAAGAGACATGGACGTAAACGCCGTGATGAATGCTCCGGCCAGACGGGCGTTGGTGAGCAACGGCACATTAAGGTCAATCGCCGCGCGGCGTATCTTGTATCCATTGCTGAGTTCCGTAGGCGTAAGATTCTTGGGCACGTTGACCACCATATCTATTTCTTTGGCATGCAGCAGTTCGATGGCCTGAGGCTGCTGATCGGCCTGTGAGGGCCAGTAAACGCGGATGGAAGGGATGCCGTTGTCGGCAAGGAACTGATGCGTTCCGCCTGTGGCATACAGTTTATAGCCGTGATTATAGAGCAGGTGCGCCGAATCGAGCAAATCGGCTTTCTGCTTGGGTGTGCCCATGGAAAGCAGTACAGATCCGGCCGGAACACGATGGCCCACGGCAAGCATAGACTTCAGAATGGCTTCATTGGTATCATCGCCCAGACATCCCACTTCGCCGGTTGAGCTCATATCAACGCCAAGCACAGGATCAGCACCCTGCAGTCGGGAGAATGAGAACTGCGACGCCTTTATTCCGACATAATCAAGGTCGAAAGCGTTTTTATTGGGCTTCTCTACGGGCAATCCGAGCATCACCTGTGTGGCAAGGTCAATAAAGTTTATCTTCAGCACCTTGCTCACAAACGGGAATGAGCGTGAAGCGCGCAGGTTACATTCAATAACCTTGATATCGTTGTTCTTTGCAAGGAACTGGATGTTGAACGGACCTGATATGTTGAGGGCTTTGGCTATTTTTGCCGAAACTTTCTTTATGCGTCGCATTGTTTCCACATAAAGCTTCTGCGGAGGGAACTGGATAGTGGCATCGCCGGAATGGACTCCGGCAAACTCGATGTGCTCCGATATGGCATAAGCCTTTATCTCTCCGTTCTGGGCCACTGCATCCATCTCGATCTCCTTGGCGTTCTGAATGAACTGGCTCACTACCACCGGATACTGTTTGCTCACGTTGGCCGCAAGTTGCAGGAAGCGTTCAAGCTCTTCGGTGTTGGAGCAGACATTCATCGCCGCACCTGAGAGCACATAGCTCGGGCGAACCAATACCGGAAATCCGACCTCGTCGATAAATTCATGTATATCGGACATGGACGTGAGTTCACGCCATCGCGGCTGGTCGATGCCCAGCTCATCAAGCATGGATGAGAATTTATGTCGGTCCTCGGCATTGTCGATGCTTTTGGCCGTGGTGCCGAGAATATTGACTCCTTCGGCATCCAGACGCATGGCCAGATTATTGGGAATTTGACCGCCAACACTCAGAATGGTGCCGTGCGGCTGCTCAAGGTCCAGAATATCCATGACTCTCTCAAACGTCAGCTCATCGAAATAGAGCCTGTCGCACATGTCGTAGTCGGTCGATACGGTTTCCGGATTGTAGTTGATCATCACGGAGCGCCAGCCCTGCTTCTTGACCGTCATCAAGGCATTGACAGAACACCAGTCGAATTCAACCGAGGAACCGATGCGGTATGCTCCGGATCCGAGGACCACAATGGATCTGTGGTCATGGAGATATGTCACATCATTGGCAGAGCCGTTATATGTGAGATAGAGATAGTTGGTCTGCGCCGGATATTCAGCGGCAAGAGTGTCGATCTGCTTCACGACAGGAACAATGCCGAGCTGCTTGCGGCGTCCGCGCACAGCCATGGACATGGCCTGCGCGTCGGTCATGTGTTCTTTGAAAATAGAGCGTGCTACCTGAAAATCGCTGAATCCCTGCTGCTTGGCCAATGTGAGAAGTTCAGACGGAAGCGACTCGAGAGAGTCATAGCGCTCCAGTTCGTCTGAAGTATTCATGATGTTCTGCAGTTTATGCAGGAACCAGCGGTCTATTTTGGTCAGTTCATGGATACGCTCCACGCTATAGCCCTGTTTCAGGGCTTCGGCGATAACGAAAATACGCTTGTCGGTGGGTTCAGACAAAGCTTTGTCAATGTCGTTGATTTTCAACGCCTTGTTTTCCACGAAGCCGTGCATGCCCTGCCCGATCATTCGCAGGCCTTTCTGGATGGCTTCCTCAAACGTGCGGCCAATGGCCATCACCTCGCCTACAGACTTCATCGACGAACCGATTTCGCGACGCACACCGTGGAACTTACCAAGGTCCCAACGGGGGATTTTCACTACTATATAGTCCAGAGCCGGCTCAAAGAACGCAGATGTTTCCTTTGTAACAGAATTCTTCAGGTCAAACAATCCGTATCCGAGACCGAGTTTGGCAGCGACAAATGCCAACGGATATCCGGTGGCTTTTGATGCCAGAGCAGACGAACGGCTCAGTCGGGCATTGACTTCGATGACACGGTAGTCCATTGACTCCGGATCGAACGCGTACTGGACGTTGCATTCGCCCACAATGCCGATATGGCGTATTATCCTTATGGCAAGTTTACGCAGATAGTGATAGTCCTCGTTGGTCAACGTCTGCGACGGAGCCACAACAATGCTCTCTCCAGTGTGAATGCCAAGAGGATCGAAGTTCTCCATATTGCACACGGTTATGCAGTTGTCGAATCTGTCGCGCACGACTTCATACTCGACCTCTTTCCATCCCTTGAGCGATTTTTCCACAAGCACCTGAGGAGAGAACGACAGGGCCTTTTCTGTCAGAGCCACCAGCTCTTCCTCATTGTCGCAAAAACCGGATCCGAGACCGCCGAGAGCATAGGCCGCACGAACAATCACCGGATAGCCAAGCTTGGCGGCAGCAGCGATAGCGTCCGTCACCGATGCCACGGCTTCACTCTTGATAGTCTTGACCCCTATCTCATCCAGTTTTTTCACAAACAGTTCACGGTCTTCGGTGTCCATAATAGCCTGGACGGGGGTGCCGAGCACTTTCACTCCGTATTTTTCAAGGATCCCGTTCTGATAGAGGTCTACGCCGCAGTTCAGAGCCGTCTGTCCGCCGAAAGCGAGCAGAATGCCGTCTGGACGCTCTTTTTCAATGACACGCTCGACAAAATAGGGTGTCACAGGGAGGAAATATATCTTGTCTGCAAAACCGTCCGACGTCTGGACCGTAGCAATGTTGGGATTGATCAGGACTGTGGTGATTCCCTCCTCCTTAAGAGCTTTGAGGGCCTGTGAGCCGGAGTAGTCAAACTCGCCGGCCTCACCGATTTTCAGGGCTCCGCTGCCAAGAAGCAGCACTTTCTTGATTTCAGATTTTTCCATTTCTGACAGACTGGATATTTAGAGGAGGTTGATGAATTCGTCAAACAAAAATTCAGTGTCCTTGGGTCCGGAACTTGCTTCCGGGTGGAACTGTGCGGAGAAGAACGGGCGTGTCTTGTGGCGTATGCCTTCGTTTGTGCCGTCATTCATGTTGACAAACAGCGGCTCCCAGTCGGAAGGAAGCGAGTCGTTGTCGACCGCGAATCCATGATTCTGCGAAGTCACATAGCACGTGTCTGTGCCAACCCTGCGCACCGGCTGATTATGGCTGCGGTGTCCGTATTTGAGTTTGTATGTTCTTGCTCCGGCAGCTTTGGACAGGAGTTGATTGCCCATACATATACCGCATATAGGCTTACCGATCTTTATGGCTTTGCGGATATGCTCCACAGTTTTGTCGACCATGTCGGGGTTGCCCGGACCGTTTGATATGAAAAGTCCGTCGTAGGGCACAGATGTGAAATCATAGTCCCACGGCACTCTGATTACTTTAACTCCGCGCCGGGTAAGACAGCGGATGATGTTATGCTTCACACCACAGTCCACCAGCACCACAGTCTTCGTACCCGAACCGTGTTCCTCCACCTGCTTGCACGACACCTTGGCTACAAGATTTTCCACATTCGGGTCGTAGAAATCCACATCGGGAGCACCGTCCACGATGATTTTTCCAAGCATCGATCCTTTTTCGCGCAGCAATTTCGTCAGCGCACGGGTGTCAATGCCGAAAATTCCGGGGATTTTCTCTTCCTCAAGCCACTGCGCCAGAGAGCGGTCGGCCTGCCAGTGTGAGTGCTCCCAGCTGTAGTCCTGAGCCACAATGGCACGTGCATGTATATGGTCGCTTTCGTAATATTCGCTCACATCATCTTTTTCCCTGCGCGGGGGCACTCCGTAATTGCCGAGGATCGGATAGGTGGTGACCAGTATCTGGCCTTCATACGACGGATCGGTTAGACTTTCCGGATAACCGGTCATTGCAGTATTGAACACAACTTCGCCGGCAGTAGAACCTGCGTAGCCAAAGGACTTTCCATGGAAAGCGGTGCCGTCTTCAAGAATTAGAACAGCGTTGAGAGTGGGGCGCATAGTCTGTGAGTGAATGGTTTTGATATGTACAGGCCGAAAAAAGCGGGAATTCCGCGCATCAACCTGAGTGCAAAGTTAAGTTTTTCAAACCGTATTTCCTAACGATAATAAACAGAATTGGAACCCCAAATTGTTTTTTCAAAAAAAATACGGCCGTTATTGAAAAAATGCGTAACTTTGGCGTGATTTTTCTAT
>BLLX01000073.1 GCA_011959405.1 Muribaculaceae bacterium | reverse complement strand
AATGAAAAAGCCGTGGGAAATTATGTGGCGTTGTAAGGAAATCCTTATCTTTGTTGTGTTATAATTATTAAAAAGTCAAAGCTTATGAAAGAATTACCTATTTCAAAAATGATTAAAGCCGCCCTTGTAATTGCTGTTTGTGTAGTGGCTGTGTGTTTTCTGATACCATACTATAATGTGTGGCAACAGGAAATGTCAGGTCGTGCAGAGTTGGCCAAAGCAGAGCAAAATCGCAAGATCAAAATCGAAGAAGCCCGCGCCAATCTGGAAGCGGAGAAACTGAACGCCCAGGCAGAAATCGAACGAGCCAAAGGTGCGGCTGAAGCCATAAGAATTGAAAACGGCAGTTTATCACCGACATATATCCAGTATCTGTGGGTAAGACAGCAGTCTGATCTCAATAATAAAACTGTTATATATATTCCCACAGAAGGAAATCTGCCTGTATTGGAATCCACCCGAATTATAAACGATAAATAAAAAACTTTACCAACCGATGTCGACGCAGCAACAGCAGCAAGCACGTTATACGGGACTGTCCGGATCTGAGGTATCGCAAAGCCGCGAACTCCATGGAGTCAACGTGCTCACACCTCCCGAAAAAGAATCTATATGGAAACGTTTTGCGGGCAAATTCCGCGATCCGCTAATCATAATCCTGATGATTGCCGGCGTGCTATCGGTTGGCATAGCCTGCTATGAATATTGGGGACTAGACGAAGGAGCCGGAGTTTTTTTTGAACCAGTAGGAATATTCATAGCCATATTATTGGCTACCGGACTGGCTTTTTATTTCGAGCAAAAAGCAGACAAGGAGTTCGAATTGCTCAATCAGGTCAATGATGACGAACCCGTACAGGTGATACGCGACGGATATGTCACAGAAATCCCCAAGCGCAACGTAGTTGTCGGTGACATAGTGATAATCAACACGGGCGAAGAAATTCCGGCCGACGGCGAATTGCTCGAAGCCGTGATGCTGAACATCGACGAATCCACGCTTACAGGCGAACCGGTGTGTCACAAGACCACTGATCCGGCTCAATTCGATCCTGATGCCACATTTCCGTCCAACAAGGTGATGCGAGGCACCAAAGTAATGGAAGGCCACGGCATAATGCGCGTCACAGCCGTTGGCGACCATACGGAAAACGGCAAAGTTTTTGAAGCCGCACAGATTGATGACAGCGTGAAAACGCCACTTGACGAACAGTTTGAACGTCTTGGCCGCCTGATATCACGCATCAGCTATTGTTTCGCTATAGCCATAGTGGTCGGCCGAACTATCATGTATTTCGTCAATGTAGACTTCGAATGGCTTTCATTCATGGCTTACTTTCTGCAATCGCTCATGGTGGCTGTGACTTTGGTCGTCGTATCCGTACCCGAAGGGCTGCCTATGGCTGTAACCCTGTCGCTGGCCTATTCCATGCGACGGATGCTTAAGACCAACAATCTGGTCCGTAAGATGCACGCCTGTGAAACCATGGGAGCCACAACGGTGATATGCACGGACAAGACAGGCACGCTTACCCAGAATCAGATGCAGGTAGCCGACACCAGCTTCTATGGCAATCCGCCGTCCGAAGTGATTTATCAGGGCATAGCTGTAAATTCCACAGCCCAACTTGACGGACTGGCTACAAACAGCCAGGTGAAAGTGTTGGGCAACCCCACCGAAGGCGCTTTACTGCTGTGGCTCTGGAAACAGGGAATTGACTACTCTGCTATACGTGAATCCGTAATAAAGGAAGAGGAACTGCCGTTTTCTACCGAACGTAAATATATGGCCACTGTGATACGGTCGGCCGACGGCACCCGTATCCTTTACGTGAAAGGAGCGCCGGAAATCGTGTTCTCACTGTGCCGCAACTATCCCGCGGGAATCACACGTGAAACCGTCGATGCCCAACTGCTTGTTTATCAGAATCAGGCCATGCGCACTCTCGGATTCGCATATCAGGTCCTCAAACCCGGCGACAAAACCGTAGACAACGGGCGCGTCATTGCCGACAATCTGACATTCCTTGGCATAACAGCTATATCAGACCCCGTGAGAGCCGACGTGCCGGATGCAGTACGCGAGGTAATCGACGCCGGCATACAAGTGAAAATAGTGACCGGCGACACTCCTGCCACAGCAAAAGAGATAGGAAGGCAGATAGGACTGTGGAACGATTCTACAGACTCTGACAACAATATCATCACCGGAACAGAATTCGCCGACCTCTCCGATGAGGAACTGCGGGAACGTGTTGCCGATTTCAAAATAATAGCCCGGGCACGTCCGATGGACAAAAAACGTCTGGTCGAAACACTCCAGACCAACAACGAAGTGGTAGCTGTGACAGGCGACGGCACTAACGACGCTCCCGCGCTTAAAGCCGCACACGTCGGCCTGTCGATGGGCGACGGCACATCGGTGGCGAAAGAAGCATCCGACATAACCATCGTTGACAACTCGTTCACATCAATAGGCCGGGCCGTGATGTGGGGACGTTCATTGTATCAGAATATACAGCGTTTCATACTGTTCCAGATGACCGTCAATGTGGTGGCCAGCTTCATAGTCCTGTTTGGCGCATTCATGGGCATGCAGTCCCCGCTTACAGTCACACAGATGCTGTGGGTCAACCTAATCATGGACACATTTGCCGCCATAGCTCTGGCGTCGCTTCCGCCGTCTGACTCTGTAATGAACGACAAGCCACGTCCACGCACAGCTTTTATCATCAATCGCTCAATGTGGCATTTCATAATCGGCACAGGTGGCATATTCTTTTTCATGCTGCTCGGACTACTCTATTATTTCGAGCACACAGACATCACTTCGCTCACTCAGATCGGATCTGCCGCTTTCAGCAATGTCAACTCAGGCCTTACGGGCTATGAGCTATCGCTGTTCTTCACCATATTCGTGTTTCTACAATTCTGGAATATGTTCAATGCCCGTGCTTTCGGCGGCGGACGTTCGGCGCTGCACATAAAAGGATGCCGTGGATTCCTGTTTATCGCTTTCATGATCCTGCTCGGGCAAATCGCGATAGTCACAATCGGCGGACGTTTCTTCTCCGTCGAGCCGCTTCAGCCCATAGACTGGGCCATAATTATAGGCGGCACATCCTCCGTTCTCTGGATAGGCGAACTAATACGTCTAATACATAAAAAACAATGAATATTACATTATTCATTCCGGGTAGAGTCCCGGTTTCATACTACGGCGGCACACAACGTGTCATGTATCATCTTGGACATGAATTGGCACGTATGGGCCACAACATCAGTCTGATGGCTGATGCCGGATCATACGCGCCGTGGGCCAATGTCATTGTTCGTAACGCTTCACGTCCGATCGACCAACAAATCCCTACAAATACTGACATACTCCATTTTCAGGATAATCCCGTCTCTGACAATCTTCCCATTCCATATATAGTGACATGCCATGGAAATGCCAATTACCTTTCAGACGAGTCAAGACGTTTCAGTGTATATGTCAGCAAGAATCATGCGCAACGGTTTGGATGTGATACATGGGTGCACAACGGGCTTGACTGGGACGAATATGGCCGTGTGGATCTAACACGGAACAGAAAAGGATTCCATTTTTTGGGAAAAGCTGCCTGGAGAATCAAAAATGTCAAAGGAGCTATAGATGTGGCACTTGGAGCCGCCCCCAGACAAACCATAGAAATCATGGGCGGCTCCCGTCTCAATTTCAAAATGGGATTCAGAATGACATGGAATCCGCGTGCACATTTTTTAGGTCAAGTCAACGATATTACCAAGAAGTATGTGATTGAACGGTCTCAGGGTCTTATATTTCCTGTCAAATGGCATGAACCGTTCGGACTGGCGGTGACTGAGAGTTTATATCTTGGAGCACCCGTATTCGCCACTCCATACGGCTCATTGCCTGAATTAGTAAATGAGGAAGTGGGATTTCTCACAGACAGCAAATCCGATATGATCTCAGCCCTACATCAGGTCCATATCTATTCGCCAAATAAATGTCACGAATATGCGCGTGATTGCTTTAATTCGCGGCTGATGGCTGAAAGATACGTCTCCATCTACGAACGCGTTCTTAATGGTGAAGTTCTCAATAAGCACCCACGTCAATGTGATAGAATCCAAACTGACAAATTGCCTTGGCACGAATAAATACATCTCGGTTTTATATGCTGATGGCATAAAAAGTTCATGATTTTTCGCTAACTTTGCCGACAATTATGGACAGCAATTCATTACAGATATACTCACATGAGGAGGTCTACGAGGCCGCTCTCAGATATTTTGACGGCGATGAGCTGGCTGCTCGCGTATGGTCATCGAAATATGCGCTGAAAGATAGCGCCGGTAACATCTACGAACTCACTCCGGACGACATGCACCGTAGGATAGCACGAGAAATGGCACGTGTGGAAGCCAAATATCCGAATCCGATGAAAGAAGATGAAATTTTCAGTCTGCTCAAGGATTTCCGATATCTGGTGCCGCAAGGCAGCCCTATGTCCGGAATCGGCAACAATTTCCAGACGGTGTCTCTGAGTAATTGCTTCGTGATCGGCCTGGAGGACCCGGCAGACTCCTACGGTGCCATACTCAAACTCGATGAAGAACAGGTGCAACTGATGAAGCGCCGCGGAGGTGTGGGCCATGACCTGAGTCAGTTGCGTCCAAAAGGGGCTGCAGTCAATAACTCTGCTCTGACATCAACCGGCGTTGTTCCGTTCATGGAACGTTACTCTAACACCACCAGAGAAGTAGCCCAGGACGGACGCCGCGGGGCTCTCATGTTGTCTACCTCAATAAAGCATCCTGATTCCGAAGCGTTTATTGATGCAAAACTCGAACAAGGCAAAGTGACAGGGGCCAACGTCAGCGTACGCATCGACGACGACTTTATGAATGCGGCCGAACAGCATACGAAATATATACAGCAGTTTCCGGTCACATCATCCGATCCGGAAGTGATTCAAAGCATCGACGCCGCCGCTCTATGGTCTAAGATCATACACAACGCCTGGCAATCGGCAGAACCGGGCGTGCTCTTCTGGGACACGATAATCCGCGAATCCGTACCCGACTGCTACGCCGATCTCGGTTTCCGCACGATGTCGACCAATCCGTGCGGTGAGATACCTCTGTGCCCTTACGACAGTTGCCGCCTGCTGGCCATCAACCTCTACAGCTACGTCGACAATCCTTTCACCCTTCAGGCATCGTTTAATTTCGCACGTCTGGCAGAACATGTTGTAAAAGCCCAGCGGCTCATGGACGATCTCATTGACCTTGAAGCGGAAAAAATAGATGCCATCATTGCGAAGATCAAAGCCGATCCTGAAAGCATGGAAATCAAATCGACAGAACTCCATCTGTGGGAAAAGATACGACGCAAAACTCTGACGGGCCGTCGCACAGGTCTCGGCACCACAGCCGAAGGCGATATGATCGCGGCTCTCGGACTCCGCTACGGCACTCCGGCAGCCACTGATTTCAGCGAACGCGTACATCGCGCAATAGCGTTGAGCGCATACTCTTCATCTGTAATTATGGCCGGCGAACGCGGAGCTTTTGAAATCTATGACTTCGAGCGCGAGATCAACAATCCGTTCATGCGCCGTCTGTTTGACGCAAGTCCGGAACTGAAAGAACAGATGAGATCCAAGGGACGCCGCAACATCGCATGCCTGACCATAGCTCCAACCGGCACCACATCTCTGATGACACGCACATCATCAGGAATCGAACCGGTGTTTATGCCCGTATATCGCCGTCGCCGTAAAGTAAATCCCAACGACCGTGAGGTCCGGGTAGACTACGTGGACGAATCAGGCGACGCATTTGAAGAATATGTAGTATATCATCCGAAATTCCTAACATGGATGCAGACAGTCGGCATTGAACCGCGCACAGACTATTCGGCCGACGAAATTGCCGAACTTGTGTCAAAATCGCCATATGCCGGAGCTTCCGCAGCCGAAATCGACTGGATGGAAAAGGTTAATATGCAGGGACGCGTGCAGAAATGGGTGGACCATAGTATTTCCGTGACCATCAACCTGCCGTCTGACGTAACGGAAGATACAGTCAACAAACTCTATATGCAGGCATGGAAAGCCGGATGCAAAGGCTGCACCGTATATCGCGACGGTTCCCGCTCCGGCGTGCTCAATGCCATCACACCGCAAAAAGCAAAAAATCAAAACTCTGACTCCGTAAACGGCAACGGATCAACACCAATGATACACAAACGACCGACATCATTGGAAGCCGACGTTGTCCGGTTTCAGAACAACAAAGAAAAATGGATCGCTTTTGTGGGGCTTGTCGATGGACGGCCTTACGAAATCTTCACCGGTCTGGCCGATGACGAAGACGGACTGTTCCTGCCCAAGTCCGTAACCCGCGGACACATCATCAAAGCGATGGACGACTGCGGAAACAAACGCTATGATTTCCAGTTTGTCAACAAACGAGGACACAAGACCACCATCGAGGGGCTGAGCGACAAGTTCAATCCCGAATATTGGAATTATGCCAAACTGATTTCCGGAGTGCTCCGTTACGGAATGCCGATTGATCAGGTGGTCAAGATGGTCGATGGCCTGCAACTCGATTCCGAAAGCATAAGCACATGGAAAGCCGGAGTGGAACGTGCTCTGAAAAAATACATTCCCTCAGGCACCGCAGCCACCGGTCACCGCTGTCCTAACTGCGGCAACGAAACTTTAGTATATCAGGAAGGCTGTCTGGTGTGCAAATCATGCGGCGCATCAAAATGCGGATAACGAAGCAATGATACATCATGGTCAACAACACGATTAAACCGTTTCTGTCATCGGCTTTTACTGACTGTATTTTCCGCCGGACAGATCCGTCGGCACCACTCCCCCCACCCGACCACGGTGAGTTGCGTGTGCGCGTGCTCGCTCCTGTCGTATTGCCTTCGGAAGAAATAGCATTGGCCGGTTCAAGCCCTGCATTAGGGAGTTGGGACACCGTCAAAGCTCTGCCGATGAATGATTCCTCATTTCCATATTGGGAGATTAACCTTCCGGCAAAAGCAGTAATCGGTGCGGAATACAAATTCATCGTACGCGACAAGACAACCGGCGACGTAACAGCATGGGAAGAAGGATATAATCGTGAAATGCAACATGCCACCCAATCGGAAGAACTTTGCTTCCGAGGACGCGAGCGATGGTGGCATGGCTCCGGTGTGGCCATACCTGTATTCTCACTCCGAAGCGACAAAGATTTCGGAGCCGGAGACTTCCTCGATCTGGAACTTATGGCAGACTGGGCTGCGGATTCAGGCATGAACTTCATTCAGATTCTTCCGGTCAATGACACCACAATGACACGGACGAATTCAGACTCATACCCCTATAATGCCAATTCCTCCTTTGCCCTACACCCGCTATATCTGCGCGTAGACGAAGTCGGAACGCCAAAGAATCCGGACGACAGAGAAAAATTTGACAAACTGCGCCGCCATCTCAACTCTCTTCCGGCAATAGACTATGCTGCCGTAACAAACGCCAAGGAAGAGTATATGCGGCTCATTTACACTGAGCAAGGCAACCAGACTCTCAATTCACGCGAATTTTCAAGGTTTCTTGTAAGAAATTACATATGGCTTCTCCCATACGCGGCATTCTGTGTGATGCGCGACCGCAACAACACAGCCGATTTCCGCCAATGGGGCGGCGCATCACACTATTCATCGGATCTTGTCGCCGATCTGATGCACGACTCTGCCGAAGAGATGAATTTCATCTTCTTCATGCAATATCATCTTGACCGACAGTTGCGTCGCGCACGTGATTATGCCCATAGCCGCGGAGTGGCCTTGAAAGGCGACATTCCGATAGGCATATCCTCCGACAGTGCTGACGCATGGCAATATCCCGACCTGTTCAACCTCAACTGCCAGGCAGGAGCACCTCCGGATGATTTCTCTATTATGGGCCAGAACTGGGGATTCCCGACATACAACTGGCAACGTATGGCCCATGACGGATACAGCTGGTGGCGCAGACGCCTCCAGAAGATGGCGGAATACTTCGATGCCTACCGCATAGACCATATTCTCGGCTTTTTCCGAATATGGCAAATACCAAAAGAGAGCGTGCACGGACTCCTCGGACACTTTTCTCCGGCAATGCCGCTCTCGCCAGAAGACATGTCGCGGCTTTATGGTTTCAGTTTTGATCCCGCATTTCTGTTGCCGGGCATGCCTACAGACGGGTTCTCATCTCAGAGAGCCGCGCTCGAAGCGGGCCGCAATGATCTTCTTGAAGCATTTGACGACGTACTCTTTGTCCAGGACTCATCTCATCCGGAATGTTTCCATCCCCGCATAGCAGGTCATAAGACCACTCACTATGCCGCACTTCCTGAAAATCATCGCAGAGCATTTGATAGGCTCTACGAAGACTTCTTCTACCACCGTCATAACGAATTCTGGCGCCAGCAGGCCATGGATAAACTTCCGGCTCTTGTCAATGCCACACCGATGCTTGCATGCGCCGAAGACCTCGGCATGATTCCGGCATGTGTTCCGCAAGTGCTCGACCAACTGCAAATCCTGTCGCTTGAAGTACAACGCATGCCAAAAGAATACGGCGTAGAATTTGGACATACCGACAAGTATCCATATTCAAGCGTTGCCACAACATCAACACATGATATGAGCGGCATACGAAGATGGTGGGCTGAATCACCCGAACGAAGCGGACGATATGCGCGACATATATTAGGATTATCCGACAATAATATACCACCGGAAGCAACGCCTGAAATATGCCGTACAATAGTCAATCGGCATCTCACATCATCTTCAATGCTATCTATTCTTCCACTTCAGGACTACTTGTCGGCTGACGGTTCAATTCGTCGCAAAAATCCTGAGGAAGAACAGATAAACAATCCATCCGATCCACATCATTACTGGTGCTACAGGCTTCATGTAAATCTGGAAACACTACCATTGTATATCCGATAAAAATACGATCAGTAAAACTAAAAAGTCAGGCTACTATCAATGTAACCTGACTTTTTCAATATCTATAATGATCACTATCGCTTGACTGCCCGACTCAAAAGCCCAACAACCCACAACAGAAGCATTGCTCCTACCACAGAAGTGATCAGACTGCCCAGCATACCGCCGGCACTAATACCCAACAGACCGAACATCCATCCACCAAGCACGCCGCCGATTATACCGACAATAAGATTTACTATAACTCCGAAACCGCCGCCACGCATCAATTTGCCGGCAACAAATCCCGATAAAATTCCGATAATAATATACCACAATAAATTCATAATACAACTGGTTATTTAATGATTAACAATACAAAAACAACAGCAATTCCCGTTTGGTTCATATATCATCATACTACACAACACCAAAGTAACTCACATAAAAACCATCACAAAACACCAATAACCCATACTCCCAGCAACGGATGATACAAAAGATGCACCACTGATGCCGGATGATCTGTCATCGTTTGCTCATTTTATTTGGGCTACGTAAAGGTACGATAACAAATAATACCTACAATCAGAACAAAGTCAGCTGATTGATTATATCGAACTCACGTTAAGTATTTACTGCTTATTATACTCTATAATACGATGAAGCGACTTAATGAAATATTAATGAATGTGAATTTATATACAATCTCATTCGGATATTGCCATAAAAATCGTGCATAGCCACAGATATACAGATAGATTTTGTTTTGTATTTTTTTACCGTCAAGTAAGTGACTATTTTTATCACTACCGTTATTTATTATCATCACTCCGACTTCAGCCACACGTTGGGAGCCAATGTTTCTCCGATCCGTAGTGATCAGAAGAGAT
>BLLX01000072.1 GCA_011959405.1 Muribaculaceae bacterium | reverse complement strand
AAATGGGACCACCCGGGATGGGGATGCAAATATAATTAGAATTCGCGAGACTATGGCAATAAATGGGGAATAAAGTAATGTGTTGAGAGTTAGGAGAGATTGGCGTTGTTCGTCCGAAGGGTGCTTTCGGCGGAAAATTCGGTTTTTGGAAGGGTTAGGAGATAGAATCGCTACCTATCCGTTGCCTTTTTCCTATCCGGAATCCGGTCTTGAAGACGGTTTTGCCGATGGATGATTATCCCTGTCTTATGTCATAGAACCCGCTTGTCAGGCATCTTTGCTACTGCAAATTTAGCGATTTTCTCTGGCATTGCGAAGAAATATAGGCTCCGGGATGGCATCTGTGATTCCTATTCGTGGTTCCGCTACGTTTTGCATACCTACAAATTACTCTATATCAGTTAATTTTGCAAACAAAGAATAGAGCTATGAAACAGAGCGGATTAAAGGTTTCGTTCTACCTTAAAAAGAGCGAGATGTCGGATGACGGTCTGTGTCCGGTGATGGGGCGTATAAACGTAGGCAGATACTCGGAGGCAGCTTTCAGCGCGAAACTCTCGGCATCACCTAAGGCATGGATGCTCGGCCGTGCCACTGGCAAGAGCGCCGCGTCAAGGGAAATCAACCGCCAGCTTGACGAAATCAGGGCAAGCGCACTTTCCGTCTATCAGGAACTGTCGGCTGTCCGCATGGGCGTGACCGCCGATGATGTGAAGTGCCAGATACAGGGGATGGCTTTCGGACAGGAAACGCTGATGGGATATTTCAGCACATTCATAGAGAACTTCGCAAAGCGTGTCGGTGTGAACCGGGTTCATGGCACACTGAAATCATACAATTACACCTACAAATGCCTGGCAACATTTCTGGAAACGGAGTATAAGCTGTCGGATATTCCGTTTACGGCTATCGACCGTTCCTTCATAGACAAGTATGACATCTACCTGCGTACACAGCGCCGACTCGCCACCTCCACCGTGGGCTTTCATACAACACGGTTGAAGATGATAGTCTCGGAGGCTATCACCGACGGCATCATAACCGCAGATCCTTTTGCCGGATATGAGGCAGAAAAGCCGCAGCGTGAGCAGAAGTTTCTTACTTCGGAGGAACTCCACCGGATTATGACGACACCGCTCCACGACAGCCGTCTGTACCATGTCCGCGATCTCTTCCTGTTCTCCTGCTATACAGGCATTCCATACGGCGATATGTGTCTTCTGACGGAAGATAATCTTGAAACTGCCGAGGACGGTACGGTCTGGATCAGGTCCTCGCGAAAAAAGACGAAGGTGGAATATGAGATACCGTTGCTTGAGCTGCCATTGAGAATTATCGAGAAATACCGGGGAATGGCACCTGAAGGGAAACTCCTGCCGATGTACAGCAACTCCACCCTGAACGCATATCTGAAAAGGATTGCCAAGATATGCGGCATAGAGCGCAGGCTGGTCTATCACTGCGGAAGACATATCAAATTTTCTTTCTTGCTAAAATTCAAGCACTTGCAAATTTTTGCAGCTTGACAGGTAACGATTTAGAAACCAGCGAAATTCTGTGTTTCACTTCGTTTTGCAGTAATTCAAAAGAACGCTTTTCCTAAATGCAAAGGTAATATTATTTTTTGAATAATAAACCTTTGCAGATAGTCAAATTCAATAAAATCGGCTATGGTTGCTTGAATTTATATTTAAGTCCATACTCTTCAAGTTTACTGTATAGTGCCGACCTGCTTATTCCCAACAGTTCGGCGGCAAGGCTCCGATTGCCGTTCGCTTGTTTCAACGCACGCATTATCCGTTCCTTATCCTCTGCATCATTGCGCAGGGCGAAACTGACGGGTGAGGTCGGTTTCGTCACGGCAAGTTCCAGATGCTCTTTCGTTACAACACCTTCTTGCGCCTGCAATACCGCACCCATGATTTTCTGCCGAAGTTCCCGCACGTTGCCCGGCCATGCGTGTGTCAGCAATGCTTTACGGGCTTCGGGACTGAATCCGCCCACATTACACTCCAGTTCCTTGTTGGCAATCTCACGGAAGAACTCTGCCAACGGCATAATGTCTTCCTGACAGTCACGCAACGACGGCACGCTTATCACGAAGTCGTGCAGACGGTAGAGTAAATCCTGCCGGAAACGCTTTTCACTCACTGCCGCCTCCAGATCCTCGTTGGTGGCGGCGATGATGCGGACATTGAAACTTCTGTCCGAATTGTCACCGACCGGGCGATAACGTCTCTCTTGTATGGCACGGAGCAACATCTGTTGGGTTTCCAACGCGAGGTTGCCCACCTCGTCCAGAAACAACGTGCCACCTTCCGCTTCATGGAAATACCCTTTCTTGGTGCTGTCTGCACCTGTAAACGCTCCCTTGACGTGTCCGAAGAATGCCGACGGCGCAAGTTCTTTTGAGAGTGAACCGCAGTCAACCGCCACGAAGGGTTTGCCCGCACGTTTGCTCTTGTCGTGTAGGTAATGGGCGATATGCTCCTTGCCCGTGCCGTTCTCTCCGAATATCATCACACTCATATCGGTAGCGGCTACCAACCTTATGCGATGCATGATTTTCTGAAAGGCGGAACCTTCACGGACGAACACGGGCATACGGCGGTGTCCCATCTGACGCTCCTTCTGTATGGAACGGAGAAGTGGAATGAGTTTGTCCTCTATCAGTTTTTTAGGTATATAGTCTATCGAACCGAGTTTCATGCTCTCCACGGCAGTATGTACTTCGGCATAGTCGGTCATGATGATGAACGGCTGCATCTTTCCTTCCTTGCGCATCCAACGCAGCATGTCTATACCGTTGCCGTCAGGCAGGCGCAGGTCGGCAACTACTATGTCATTATCCGTTGCCTGTTGCAGATGTTTCTTCGCTGTCGATAGGTGGTAAGCTTTCACGGTATGGTAGCCCTCCCGTGCCAGCAGGTTGCAGACATATTCGCAATACACGATGTTGTCCTCCACCACGATTATTCTGGTCTTATCCATTTTCGTATTTTCTCCTTTCCTCTTTTGCCAGCCGGATTATTTCCGCGCCCTTATTCAATACTGCGGTAACAGCATGGCTTAACTCACTTTCTTCCGGTATAGCCTTTCCATGAAGCAATCCGTAAAGTTCCCTCAGCGGTTGGTCGGCACGGAGTACCTCCCACGAGCTACGCAAGTGGTGTGTCAAGGCATCAAGTTCTTGCAGGTCGTTTCGCGTTGCCGCATCCTGCATCAAGCGCATTTCCTTTTCAGTTTCCGTTATCAGTTTCTCCAGCATGACGGCCTCATTGCCGTATGACAGCAAGGTGGATAAGTCCGGCTTTCCGTCCAGAGTTTCTTTTATGCCGCACTTGTCCGAGACCTCCATCAGCTCCGATATGGAGAACGGCTTGAACAGGCATCCGGCAAAGCCTTTTGCCAAAAGTTCCTCCGCATCGCAACTGCCCGAAGCGGTTGCCACGACCACGGGGATTATCTGTGAATTGCCCACGTTGGACGAACGCAGAAGTTCCAGCAACTCGAAACCGTTTATACCGGGCATATTCAAATCTGTCAGCAGCAGATTATATTCTTTCCGGCGTAGCATCTCCATCAGTTCCGCCGCATCGGTGCAAGTATCGCAGTGTATTCCCTCTTGGGCGTACATCTCTTTCTGCATCAGGAGCAACACCTCGTCATTGTCGATGGCGATGACATTGAGGTTTCTGTCTTTTCTGTGAATATACGTCTGTATTACTTGCTCCGGCACATCATCAGCTTTTTGCATCGGTATTTCCACCATGAAACGGCTTCCTTTCCCTTTTTCACTGTTCAGTCTGATTTTTCCATGAAGCATCGTCACGATATTATGAACGATGGCAAGTCCAAGTCCGAAACCGTCCTTTGCGGCGGCATTTGAGAGGCGTTCAAATGCGTCGAACACATGGTGCTGTTCCTCTTCGGTCATGCCCGTACCGGTGTCCTCGACGGTCAGTGTCAACACTCCGTTGGTATAGTCGGAAGTCAGTGACACACCACCTTTCTCTGTGAACTTGATGGCGTTTGACAGCAGGTTGTTACCGATTTGAACTATTCGCTCTTTGTCGGTCAATACAACAGCATCATTCCCGTTCTTCATGGTCAAGGACAGTCCCTTGTTCATGGCAACGGACATGAACTCCGTTTCAAGGATGTGCGTGATTGCTGAAATTCTGCAAGGTTGCATTTTGGGCTGTTCCTTGCCGTTATCCAAGCGGAAGAAGTCCAGCAGAGTGTTGAGCATAGCCCGCATACGGTCGGAGGATTGTTGTATGCTTTGAAGGAAATGCACATTGTTCCCATTGCTGCACTCTTTTTGCAACAGTTCGGCATAGCCTGTTATTGCCGTCAGCGGTGTACGCAACTCGTGGGTAATAGTATATACCGCTTTCTTTCGGGAGGTTATGAGTACCTCATTTTGTTGCACGGACTGTTCCAATTGCCCTATCAAATCCGTTGTCTGGCGTTTGTATCGTTTGATGCTCTTTGCATCATGGTGTATGATGATATAAGAAATGACCAACAGCAAAAGGACAAATCCCATCAAGCCGCCTATCTGCATAAATGATTTTTCACGCATGGCGGTTATCTCGGCTTCCCTGCTTTGTAAATCAGATTGTACCTTCTTTTCGATTTGGCAAATCAATCCTCGCAGTTGTCTGTTAAGTTCGGCATTACGAGCCGCAAGACTGTCGGCTTGTTCCGACAACCGACGGCTTTGTGCTTTCTGTTCGCTGACCATGTTTCTATCGGGAGAACGAAGCGTAGTCGTTGTTGTCAATGGCTTCGTTTTCTCTTTTTTACCGAATATGCCCAAGAATCCTTTGCGCTTCGGTTTCTTGGGCTGTTCCTGCACAATCTTCTGCACAATCACCGGTTCTTGGCTGGCTATCTTCCTGTTGATGGATTGTTGCTCATCCATTAACCGGACAATCTGGAATATCTGCCGTTCCTTATACTCCAAAAGACTGCGCACGCTGTCAACACGCTCAATTTTGTGAGTTACATTGAAACTGCATAATATACTGTCCAATGCAATACGTTGGGCATGGTAATTCTCCAAATCTGTTTCGTCCCAATCCAATATAGTTTCTCCCAACAAAGAGAACTCTATCAGTCGGATATGAATACGGTTTACATCCTTCCTGAATTCATTTATACATCGATTGCCAACCTCCAATGCTTCCACTTCCTGCCATTCATGATGCCAAGTGTAGGCAATACATCCGATTAACAATGCAATAAGTGTATAGCCGAAAGCGACCGCTTTCTGAAGATGTTTCACTGTATGTTTACATCTATGATATTGACAGAAAAAAATTAATTATTTTGTTTTTCCAATTTTTGCAAATCCATTTGCATAGTTTCCTATAATATTGTGATTATCATCACAAATATATCCATTGAAGTAATATCCTATGAGTATTTTATTTTCGGTGAAAATATAGCCATTGGAATAGTTTCCAATCATTTTACCCTGGGTGTTAAATACATATCCATTTCGATAGGTAATCAGAGAAGTTTTATATGAGCATGAGTATAAGCATAAAACACTCAGAGTTAGCAACAATGTCCTCATATCATTTTTGAATTAGTATCTGAATCTTGATGTATCTATTCCTTTTATCTCCTTTTTCTTATATCCGCCAAAACAATAACTGAAATGCAAAGTAAATGAACGTGAATAAAATCCGCTGTTCATATCCAAGTGTTGCCCCTTAAAGCGGACTTTTGTTGCAGGCATTCCTGTATCAAATATGTCATTGCAACGGGCTGATAAACTCAATTTGTCATTTGCAAAATTCCATTTTAATCCGGCAGTGAGATTAAAAATAGATTCTATATCAAATGTCCCTTGTATGACAGGAGTCTGTACATTCCCTATCAACTCGAAAGATAAATTCTTGTTTACTTTAAACGTGTTATCCAATGTGCCGCTAAATACCCATTTCCTCCGATTGAAAGGAATGTCGAAAAAATCATCACAGCGTTGGTGCATTTGCATTCCGACTAAGGAGAATCGGGAATCCAGCCAGTTTCCTGCTTTAAAGGGTACTATGATATTTGCTCCCCATAGCTGCATATAGTTCCAGTTTGTATTTTTATAGATCAGTGCCAGCCTGTCGGTAGATTGATAGGCGGCTTGTGTGAAATAATCCGATGTATGCGTGAAAAACAGACTGAAAATATACTTCTTCATGAAGATATAACTTCCATTCAGATTATAATTCGTCATCGGCTTCAAATTCGGTGTACCCCACAATTCTGTATATCCATTAAGATAACTGACGGAAGACTGCATATCCCAATAACTTGGATAGGTTTTATCCGTAGATAATGACAATTGAAACAGATGTTCCGGTGTTTTAAAATAGGTCAATGATGCTTGTGGAAAGACTGCCCATTTATGATAATTGCCAATCGTATAATACTCTCCTGTAGCAGAAACGGATAAAGATGTACCTGTTGCATAGTTTTTGCTCAACGACACATAAAAACTGGCAGTTTGTTCTCTCAGATTGGAATATGTATTTTGTGTTTGAATGTCACCTGTCACTTTATCGTAAGTTTGGAAATCAAGATCTTTGGCAAATCGATAGGAAACTCCATAACCCAAATTCCATCCTTTGGATAAAGAGTGTTTCCCGTCTACATAAATAGAATAGCGGTCTATCTTTTGTCCGCCAACCATAGAGAAACTACTCTGATTTCCATTTTGATAATCAGTATGTAAACATTGATTATTATTGGAAGTATAATAGGTATAGTCACCTCCTATTTCAAGACCGAATCCTGAATGATATTGCAATGTGACATTGTGCATTTGATTGTCAATATATTTATCAACATTACCGGTTTGGTAATTGCCTGATGTCCGGCTGTTATTATATTGGTCAGGGGTATAACTACCTGTGTAGGCAATATTGATATTGTTTTTATCGTTGAAATTATATTCAAAAGCGGCTCTAAGGTCATGCTTCCAATACTTGCTGCGCAACTGTTCATTTTGTGTGATAGAATGGAGTTCTTCTTTTAGCGTATGCTTGGAATCAAGGTCTATGTACTCCATTTTTTTTACGTTATTTACTCCATACATTACATCAAAAGCCATTTTAGGAGTTGACAACCGAAAGTTCCCGTTCATTCCCCCGTCATTGAAGTATTGGTTTTTATAGTCAGCACTTATCTCACCCTGAAAAGAGTAGTCGTTTGAACGCTTTAAAACAACATTAATAGCCGCGCCCCGTACATGATATTCAGGAGGCGCACTGTACATCACTTCCACTTTTTCCACACGATTAACCGGAGTATTGCGCAAAATCGTTTCAAGTTGTCCGGCATCCATTGTTGTTGGTTTGCCATTTAGAATAATCGTCAGTTTCCCGGCTCCTGCCAAAGTCAGTATTCCTCTCTCTTCTTGTACTCCCGGTATCTTTGTCAATGCTTCATAAGCATTGTTTACAAGTTGATTTTGGGTAAGGACAGCAAGATTATACCCTAAAAGTCCATTCTTCACTTTAACAAAAGGACGTTCTGCCTTTATAATAATTTCATCCAAAGCATAGTCTTTAGGTTGAAGTTGAATAGTTCCGACATCATTTCCCTTACCTGCCATTTGTTTGGTTTCATATAAAATGTGTTGTATTATCAAACGGTATTCTTCCTGTTGGCTATTAAAAACGAATATACCGTCAGTATTAGAGATGGATGCGGCTATATAGGTCGAATCCATCGCTTGCAGAATAATAGTCGCTCCGTCTATCGGTAGTTGTTCGGCATCTATTATTTTACCGCTAATCATTTGCCCATAAACAGTCGTTTGGGAGCAAACGAACGATAGGAAGAAAAATGTAAGTACTTTAATTTTGCGTAACTGCATCATACGAATTCAGTTGATTACAAGAAATCTATCAATCCAATATGTATTTCGGAATGGATACAAAGCTTATTATTCCTCTTATTCGATAGTCTGTATCAGGAACGGTCAATATCATAGTCATATCTATGGGAGCAGGTGATTTGGTCAAAGCATTGTTTATAAGCCTTTCCCAATCGACGCCTAAGTAGGCTTGAATGACTTGTAGCACGTACGAAGAACTGGCTTCTTCGCCATACAGTTCTATTTGGAAATCATAGAACTTCGACGCAGTAGTTCCAGCATCAGCGGGATTGTGTTTGTATAAGCGTAAGTTGGGAATAGCGTATTTAGTGGGTGCCGCACCTGTGTCGGCATTCTGCGTGATGAAGAACTCGTAACCGCTGTCTTTTAGTATAGGCTTGTTATATATGTTATCTTGGTCGAACAGATAGTAGTCCTGAGCTTGATTGTTCACTAAAAAGAGTGTGGTGCCTGCCGGCAATATCGGGTAGTTGCTGTCATTGATAACGTATGCAAGGTAGCAATCTGTTACTTTCACTTCAATAGTTTCTTTATCTCCTGTCACATTGTCTATAATGGACAGCATGGTACTTCCTTTCTGTTTTCCGAACAAAGAGACAACACCTCCCGGCTTGTCTGCATATAACTTGCCATTATAAGTGGCTTGCAAAATATTTTCATCTTCTATCGCCAAACTAATATCCCCACTACCATTTGTTATGTAGATGCTGTTAGTTTCTTGTCCTAATCTTACCTCATAGTAAGTATCTCCAAGACAGAACGGAGTAATCGCTTCATTTTCGTTATTATCATCACTGCAACTTGTCAGTGACCATATGCTTAGCAGCAATGCTATATGCCAGAATTTAAGTTGGTTCATATTACTTTTTTTGGTTGTTATAATCAGTGCAAAGTTACGGGCATTAAACGAAACAACTCTCAAACTAAGTTGAGAGTTGCACAGAAGGGTATTTTTTCGGAGATGCTATTTCTCTCCAAAAGTAATCTCCTTGCGAATACGGCTAAGATATGTTGGCGTTATTTGCAGATAAGATGCCAATTCTTTAAGTGTGATGTTTTGCAGTATATCAGGGCAACACCTTAATAAATGGATATAATGTTCCTTTGCAGACAGACGATACATATTCAGAAAACTATCGTATGCCTGAATGAAAAATCCGTCCGATATAGCACTATGCAGCTTAGGTTCTTTCTCGAATAGTTCATCCACAATGTTTCGGTTACATACATAAACTTCAGAATCCTTTGCCGCTATAATATCTGCTGCAACAGGAGTATTCATCACCAGACTTGAATAATCACCTATCGGAGTATCACAAAATGAAAATCCGGTAATATGAATATTACCCTCTGAGTCTATCACAGAATACTTGAAATATCCGTGTTTAATGAATCCCCATACACATTTTGTGGTTTCTCCACGATGAAGAAAATATTCACCTTTTTTGTATGAGCGTAACTTACCCTCTTTGGTGCATAGTTCGCGCCAAAAGTTCAAATCAATTTTATCTATATAGAGATTGAATTTATCCATATAATAGTCTGTATGACATCTATTTGCAAAGGTAGTGATTTTATTTCAAACTATCTATAACATAACATGTAAATGAAGCCATTCAGACTACAATTCACTCTAAATGGCTTCTTGGGACTATTAAAATTTTACATTTTCATTCCTATCGGTCGGTTCTCATCCTTGACATACAGCCCCGGACGCACGATTGTGACATGGTCGGCAATGAAATTGCCCGTGGGAATTCGTTCACTTGCCGGACTGCTTATCAAAGGAGCATTATGCCATGGAATCGTCCCATCTTTGTTGCCACTTAGCCTCCATCTCCCTCGAAAGCTCCACAATCTCCCGGCTCAGTTTCACGAGGTCGATGGTACACTTCTCCAGCTTGTAGAGCAACACCATCGCCTTTTTCTCCGAAAAGTGGATGCGCAGCTCTTTAACGACCTGATTGTAGTTCGTGCCTATGCAGCGGAACTGGACATGGAAATCCGACAGCTTGGTGTAGTAGTCCAGCATCGTCTTGTCCACCTTCAGCACCTTGAACTTCTGTCCGAAGAAGTGCGCTTTTAGAAAGACTGCTTTCGCATACACGTTCGATTCCTCGTACATCGTCAGGAACCTGTTCCATTCCA
>BLLX01000071.1 GCA_011959405.1 Muribaculaceae bacterium | reverse complement strand
GAAATACATATAACGACGAAAGATAGCATCTGACGATGCTCCTTTCTAACCATTAGTAGCAATTAGAAACAAATAAATAGTATGGAACATTTCCAAGAAGTACCAGATATCAATCGGTTAATAATATCTCCTCTTTATTTAAGAGAAGGATTAGAGTTCGCCAAAAATCAAGGCTATAATGATATTTTAATATCAACGGACGACATCGGCATCAGTGGTGTTTCCTGTAAACACACATTAAATGTAAGTCTAATATGTGAATATGATTTTATTGAAACCTTGATTATTTCAGGGTACGACTTTACAATAGAGCCATGCAATTTAAATCAACTAAGTGTTTTACCGCACTTAAAAAATTTGGGACTTTGGATTGACAAGGTCTTTACTATTGATTTCAGTTTGTTTCCCAAACTTGAAGAATTGAAGTATTATCATACAAAACAAACAGAAAATGTAGATACTTTAATAAACTTGAAACGACTGCATATTTATAATCTCAAATCAGAAGATTTGAAAGAACTGAAAAGCATGAATTTGTTAGAAGAACTGACACTATGGGATGCCAAAAATATAAATTTGAATGGTTTATGTCAATTAACTAACATAAGAACGTTGGAGATTGTTCGTTCTCGAAAAATGATAGATATTAGAGGTTTATGTAATTCAAATAGACTTAAAGAATTATCATTATATTATTGCAATAACATAACGGATATTAGTGTTTTGAACCGTTTATCAAGAGTTAAAATACTTAGATTACGTAACTGTAAACTACTTCAAGATTTAACCCAATTAGTACCCAACAATACGATTAAGCAGATTAGTATTTCAAGTCTAAAAGACTTGAAATTTTTGGCAGGAATGAAGAAACTCAAATTCTTGCATTTTGATGATGTAATTGATGGAGATATATCCCCATTATTGGACTCTTCTTTAGAGTTTGTAGGTATGGTTTCAAAAAAGAAATATTCCCATACAGAAAAGGAAGTGAACCTAATACTGGAAAGAAACCGATTGAATAATAAATAGCTACTAACAAACCGGGCTAACGCTTACAGCGTTCCCCGCTTAGCCATTACTGACTGAAGAAATAAAAAGGAAATATGGAAAAAGAATTAAGAAAAATCCTTTTAGAAATAATAGAGTTATTTGAATTTGTGGGTGAAACTGGTTGGATAATCACTCTCAAAAGATTGTATGCAGACAATGTTTCTTCCCCAAAGGATTGGCTAAGAGAAATTAAAGGTCTATTTGGTGGAATGGGATCATTTACAGATTTGGTTTTAATGAGAAATGGTATCATTTGCATTGATGAAAACAATAGATTAGACCAGCTACGTGATAGATTATACAATAGAATGGTACAATTTTTTGTTGAACTTAATAATTCAGAGAAAAGTCAGTAACATACGGATAATCGACCTTTTCAAGGTCGATTATCCGCCGGACATTAGCAACAAAAGAAATAACAAATATGGCGATTGACGGTACAGACATATTGGAAAGTGATTTAGGCATAGATGTTCAAAATGAAATATTGGACAGATATGATAGCGGACAGTCGGCAGATGAAATTAAATCGTATCTAAAAAATGGATTACAAAATATATCATCTTCACTTGATTTAGAAATTTATATTTCTACTGCTTGTCTTACGCTTTGGGAAATAGGGCTTTTGGACGATTATTTTGTAAAACTGCTTAAAGCTATCGTGGAAAACGGAGCTGATAGAACTTGGGCTGAAATAGATAAAACCGCTATTTCGCAAAGAAATATTGCACTCCAAAAGTTACTCAAAAAGGTAAGCGCACCCATTTTGAAAGTACGTAAGCCGAAAAAGCATAAAACACTTGTAAACAGTCTTTTTACAAAGGGAGAAGTAATTGCCTTTCAAGTTGATAACAAGTATCGCTGTTTCATCTTTGAAGATTTTTATCAATATAGGAAAGATGCTTATTATGCTTTTGTTCCTACTACTTACAATGACTATCTAAAGCCAACAATAGATACGATTTTGATAGAAGAAGTTCCTGTAACAAAAACTAATGCTATGGGAAGTTTTGGTGTACGCAAGTTATCTCTATATTATACGGATATAGAGAAGTTGAAAGATAATTTTATATCAATCGGACATTTAAGTATTGATTTGGAGATTGAGCAATTAGGTTTCAACCGTCAAATAACAAGTGTCAATAGTTTGGACGAACTGGAGTATCAAATCAATGATATTCTTGAAGGAAATAAAATTGAACTCTATGCTTGTTATGAACTAAAGTAAAGTTGCTAACAAACCGGGATAACGCTTGACAGCGTTCCTCGCTTAGCCATTAGAAACAATTAGTGCGCATGAAATACAGCGAAGCCATAAAGTCATTGATAAGAAAGGGCTTGGATGAAGTCAACCATTCAAGTGCAGGGCATCTGTCCTTATCAACAAGACGTAAGATACTACAAGCTATCAATGAACCCTGTATCATTGGAAGAATAAGTATTTTATGCGCATTGAAAGTATATCCGATATGGAATGACTTTTTCAGGGATGATACTGAAATAATCGGACTGATTACAAAAACGGAGAAATATCTGCTTGGACAAACGAGTAAAAAGGATTTGTTGAAAGATGCCGACCATTTGGACATGTTTGCTGATGATTACATGGAAGATGATATAACAGCCTCGTTTGCTGCTAAGGTAGCTGTTCATGCAGCCTATGATGCCAGTTCGGATGAAGACATGGTTATTAGTGATTGCGATTCCGATGAAGAAGTGGAAGTTCCGGACGAATGGGATACGGCTTTCCTTGCTAGTTTAGTATATAATGGCGGTGTTATCGATTTAGGTTTTATTGATGACGAACGTAATAAAGAGTTTTGGAGCTGGTATCTTACCGATTGCATCGAAACTGCTTGTGCGAATGACAGACTGCCATATCCCGTTTTCGCAAACAAAGCAACATTATCTGTCAAATACATTCCTTATCGTACACAACTAAGCCTTTGGAAATATAATGCGGAATGCCGTGCCTATGTAAACGACATCAAGGAAGTTTTGGCAAAAATGGTGGCTTATGCCCAGTGGAATAAATGTGATTTTTACTGTTATACCGTTGAAAGTACATCTTATACTAACATTTACTATTACAGGGGAAACGAGCCAGTTCAATTTCGTCTTGGTATTAATGTCACAATACACCTTTCTTCAAAAGTAGAAAAACTCAAAGACCTGATGTATTCCTTATGTCCGCAAGAGGGAGCTTTCTATCTATGTAAAATAACAATAGACAAAGGCAATAATATGAATATAAGATTTGGTTACGATACGAGATATGAAGAACTGAAAAAGGCATTCAGCGATAGTGATTTTAGCGAAGATTTCAGTAAATATCCACGGGCAAAAAAGTTCATTCCTGATTGGTTGGCGGATATACTGAAAAGGAAAAGAATAAGTTTCTAACAAACCGGGATAACGCTTCACAGCGTTCTCCGCTAAACCATTAGCTATAATAGAAGCATGAAAAAGATTATTTTCTACATATCGGCAATTCTGTTTTGCTTGCCTATACAAGCACAACAGCGTTTCTTCGGTGTCATTCAGGATGCGGACGGATATGTAAATGTACGTGATACAAGTGGAACAGTGATAGGCAAATTATTGGATAATCATGTATTTGCCGATTGGGATGCACAAAAGAGCCATAAAGAATGGCATAGCGTAGAATATGGAGCAGAAACGGGCATAACCAAGACTTGCCCGAATGGAAATACCCATACAGGAGATATCCATAAAAGCCGCATCCGTTATTTGGCAGATTTGCCACAGTTGAAGAAACAGCCGCAAAGTACGGATAAATGCCTTGTATATGCCAACGACACATTAACCGTAAAGATAGACTTCCAAAATTTTAATCCACAAAAACATGCCATTGTTTATGATTTGGAAGCAGGTTTTGTTCGGAGTATTGACGGTTGTTCTGACTTGACAGGCATAGATGACAATATTCCGCATGAAGAATACGCATCTGTCACCGTCAAGCACCCTGCCGGAATATTGGAATTTCCAACAGCATATATAGCACATCTATACGAACCGAGCCGAAACAATGTTGTCGTGGCATTGGGTAAAGGAAACTCACTGTTCATCAGCACGCAGAACAGTGACGGTGCAGGCGGATATTATGCCGTATGGACAGTAGAAAATTATCTTGTTAAAAGTCTGTTTGTGTTACATGACTTTTGACTAAAATACAGCTAACAACGCAGGATAACGGACGAGCCGTTCCCTGCTAACCATTAGTTGCAATATGAAAAGAGTAATTATACTTTATATTTTATTCTTGCTTTCACCTTTTGCTTTTGCACAAAACTATAAGGAAACTATTCAAACAGAGATTGATGCAATAAACAAAATGCCTTTGAGAATTGCATACCTTGTTCCTTTAGATAGTTTAGGAAAAGTAATAGAGGATGAATATATGGAATTTGATCAAATCCATTCATACAAAATCTTAGATGATGGTCATATTAAGAATGCCAATATATTGATCACTATGTATTTCGATAGCGATAACAATATCAGGAAAGTATTTAAGCGATGGGCTGACGGGGGTGCATTGCACAGTATCGCATATTATAATTCTAATGGGCGATTGATATATGGGGTATATAATAGAGGAGATGAAACTCACGGAAAGTTGTATGCTGACACTCCGGGTTTTCATATAGAGCATTTTCCTGAAGAGAATGAATGTAATGACTGTTTTGAAGCATACCTATTCCTATCTACGAAATGTATGGAAGCTCAGTATAATATAATATTACAGAACCCCCCGAATGCTAAAAGGACGAATTTTACGCCACAAGTTGGAGATAGTGCCATACTATGCAGCTCCTACATTTATTCTTTACCTGATGGAGAAAAAATTACCGAAGGAGAAGATGGCATAGCAGTTAGTTTTGGAATGCCTGTTGTTATAAGTAAAATAGTAAATGGCTGGTGTAGAATAAATTCCATTTTTAATGCCCATATAGGTTATATACCTATTCAAGACATTGAAATCATTAAGAATATATAGTAAGCAACTAACAAGGTCGAGATAACAGCTAATGCTGTTTCTCACCAAACCATTAAACAATGAATAACAATCATTTTAGAAATATAATATTGCTGACCGTGATGTCGGCATTATCGTTGGCATTTGCGGGATGTGCCACAATCCGCAAAACCGGTGCTGCTCAGGATTCACGGATTTGTCTGAGTGAAGTGAACAATTCAGGCTGTGACAGGGCTTATCGAATCATTCACGGAAAATTGCGTCCGTTGGAACGTCCGCAGGTCAGATTTGCTATAGAGAAAGCTTTGATTGAGGAGGATTCCTGCTGGGTTCTGCTCCGCGTCACAGTACCGGATCAATCCATAAGGAAGCATGAGCGGTATAATGCCTGTGTCATGCTTTCAACCGTGGATGGGATATTGAATTTCCCGGAACTAAATCTTGACAACGACAGCGGTCTTCCCGAAGCAGACGAGCGTAGCGACAGTGAGGAAACACAAGAGGACACGATTGTGGAGTCTCTTGAAATTGACGCCCGGAAAGGAAGCCCCGGATATGCCTATATGAGTTTCCGTTTCTGCTATCATCCGAGTATGGAAGGCAACGGAGCAATAATATCCATATTACCAAGTCTTGAAACAAAGCGTTACTTCTTCCAGCATTCTCCAGTGGAACTTCCCGTGTTATGGTCGTACAATCCGGCAATGTGGAAGCGGGCGCAACAGTTGCCGCAGTTCATATTGCTTGATAAAAGGCCAGAATATGTCTTAAACGGTAATGAAAAAATATGTTCAAGTAATAATAAAAACCGAAATCAATGATGCAATGGATAAAGAAACTGTTCGGGATAAGATGTCCCGAACGGATAACGGAAGAGTTGATAGAGCGTCTTCCTGCCGATAAACTCTGCCGGAAATATATCGACGGAGAACTGGCAAGCGACATGGAGAGCGAAGTATTCGACAGCATAATGTGTGCGGTGGAACTGCACGAGGAGGTCATCAACGGCGGTTTCAACCAATACTACTACAATTCCGGTGGCGAACGTGCGCAAAAAGCCGAGGACACCTTTGTCAAGCTCGGAGCAGACCGGATCGCTGATGTCGTGAAACGAGCCAACGACCAATATGCCGCCAACCGTGATGAACTGCAATCGGTATGGGACGGAACGAAGGAAGGGTTCGCCCACGGCTATAAAGAGAAGCTCTTTGATGCCTTCGATGATGAGTACTATGCCTTGATGAGGAATGACCGGCAACTCTACACGATGATAGGCACATACATCAAACAGCATCCGCAGGAGTTTCTCACAGAAATGACCGAGTGATATTCAACATGATATTGTTACCCGAAGGACATGATAGATTATCTGTATTATCGGTTTTATAGACTATGGCTTCATTCCTCTCTGGCGGAAGGAGCCGTGTTTATGGGGATGCTTATGTTCTCGGTCATACTGAGTACCAACGTATTGACCGTATGGGGGATGCTGACCCGATACGGCATTGTCGCATATCCCTCCGATATTCAGTATTATATTATCGAGGGCGGCATTATTGCCTTGTTGAGCTGGCGGTTCTTTTTCAGGAAACGTTACGACAGGATTATAGCCAGATATGACGATGAAAGCCCGGTGCAACGCAAATCCGGTGCATGGGTTCTTGCGCTGTATGTAGTGTCTACCATTGCCGTTTTCTTCTTGGAAGCGTTGCAACGGCAAGGAAAAATATGACCGTGTTGGGATTTTCGGCAAGATTTGGAACTGCTTGTTACTTTATAAACCCGATATTTGCCGCAAAAACAACATAATGAGATTGACAGCCCTGCTACGGCACACAGCCGATATATATCCCATACACTCCGTAAGCCTGCACAGCATAGCAGACAAGGCGGAAGAACTTGTAAAGAAACGTTACTCCGTAAGCCGTATGGTACGCGAAATGGAGAGTTTCGCCCATGATGCAGAGGTGCTGCGCCTGATTGTCGGCACGTTCAAATCCGTTCCTGTCCAGCCTACATTGAAAATGCGTGACTACAAGCCTTACATGGCTCTTGTGGCATGCTCGCCTAAAGATTTTGCATTCTGCTACCTGTGCAATGACCTCGTAGCCGTCTATGAAACGGAGTGCCGGACACCGGAACTTATGTTTTTCTGCGACCTGCTCCGCTGCATGAGGGGACGCTCCTATCTTAACTGCGTGACCAACCGGGTGTGCGACTACTTTTTCAGGGCGCGCCGTGACACCCTCCGCCATATCTCCAGCCCTCTGAAGGAATCTGAAATGCAATATGCGGAAAGCCGTCTGAAAGAACTGGAAGAAGCGGTCTTCCGCCTGAAAGTGAAGATGTATAAGTGGCACACCTTTACAGCAGAGGAGCTGGCAGGGATGTGTGGCATGAGCTATTCCCATTTCCGAAGCCGTTTTGAAGAATATTACGGCTGTTCCGCGACCGACTGGCTCCGGCAGGAGCGCATAAGCCGTATCAAGGAAGACCTTTCCTACCGTCCCGAACTTGCCCTGAAGGAAGTGGCTGAACGCAACCGGTTCCTCTCTGCAAGTAATTTTTCCGACTTCTGCAACCAGCAGGTTCTCAAGACACCCGGAGAACTGAAAAAAGAGGGATATGAGGAATGGTGCGAGAGAAGGATGAAATACTGGAACAGTGAATCATGAGCGCGTTTCCGGCAAGATTTGGAAGATGCGGCTATGACGGCACGCATATTCCTGACAAATGAGAGATTCAGCAATTATTATATACACGGCTTATGAGATACTACCGCATACTGGTAGCCGCAGGCTACATTTCCATATTCATCCTGTCACTGCTGGTAGCCTATACCTACACATTGGCTCTGTCCGAGGAGGAAAACCGTAAGGCAAGCGAGTTGCGAAAAAACATAAACCGCCTGAACATACGGATTACAGGGCTGTCATTGCTGGGAGAAACCGTATCGGAATGGAAAGAGGGCGATGCAGAACAATACCATCAGCAAAGAATGGTAATTGACAGTACACTGTGTGTCTTCTGCGAGGTGTTCAGTTCGGAACGTGTCGGGATAGACAGCATCCGTGACATATTGGCAAGCAAAGAAGTACAGATGAGGGAGCTGGCGGATATACATTCCCGTCAGAGGACACTCAATAGGCGTATAGCCGATAAAGTGCCGTTCATAGTCCGTCAAAGCGCAAATGAAAGCCCCCGCAAGACTAAACGCAAGGGGTTCTTGGGCATCTTCGGCAAAAAGGAGGAAACAAAACCGTCGGCAACAACCTCGATGCTCTGTTCTCTTAACAACGATGTGATTGCCAAACAAAAAGCCCAGAACCGGATACTTAGCGAACAGACCGACAGCGTTGCCGCACATAATGCAGCCCTAAACAGCCAATTACGTAGGCTTATCCGTCATATCGACAACAATGTTCAGACCGACCTGAAAGAACGAGAAACCGAGATAGCCACCATGCGTAAGAAGTCGTTCAGGCAAATTGGCAGTCTGGCATTATCCATACTTCTGTTATTGCTCGTATTGTTCATAATTATACATAGGGATGCCATCCGAATCAAACGATACCGACTGAAAACATCGGATTTAATCGGACAACTTCAACAGTCTGTTGAACAGAACGAGGCACTGATTGCTTCCCGCAAGAAAGCCGTTCATACCATCACCCATGAATTGCGCACACCTCTGACGGCAATAACGGGTTATGCCGGACTGATGCAAAAAGATTGCGATGTTGATAAAATCGGGGCGTATATCCAAAACATCCGGCAATCTTCTGAGCGTATGCGTGAAATGCTCAATACGCTGCTAAGTTTCTTCCGCTTGGACAACGGCAAGGAGCAGCCGAATTTCTCTCCTTGCCAAATTTCGGCAATCACGCACATCCTTGAAACGGAGTTTATGCCAACCGCTATGAACAAGGGGCTGGCTCTTACCATAATTAATCAAACTGATACGGTTGTTTTGACTGATAAGGAATGCATCCTGCAAATCGGAAATAATCTGTTGTCCAACGCCATCAAGTTCACGGAGAACGGCAGCGTATCTCTGACAACGGATTACACTAACGGGATGCTGACACTTATCGTCGAAGATACGGGGACGGGCATGACCGAAGAGGAGCAACAACGTATATTCGGTGCATTTGAACGTCTGTCAAACGCCGCTGCAAAAGACGGCTTCGGGCTGGGATTGTCCATCGTGCAGCGTATCGTGACAATGCTCGGCGGCACAATCCGGCTGGAGAGCGAAAAAGGCAAAGGCAGCTGTTTAACTGTGGAAATCCCCATGCAGACAGCCGGGGAAATTCCGGAACGGATAAATCAAGCACAGGTTCATCATAACCATACATTCCACGATGTGGTTACCATCGACAATGACGAAGTGCTGCTCCTGATGCTGAAAGAAATGTATGCACAGGAAGGGATACACTGCGATACCTGTACCGATGCTGCGGAACTGATGGAACTGATACGAAAAAAGGAATACAGCCTTCTTCTGACGGATCTGAATATGCCGGATATAAACGGTTTCGAGTTGCTGGAACTGTTGCGCACTTCCAACGTTGGCAATTCAAGGGATATCCCGGTAGTGGTGACAACCGCTTCGGGCAGTTGCAGCAAAGAGGAACTTATAGAACATGGATTCACAGAATGCCTGTTCAAGCCATTCTCCATATCGGAACTGATGGAGATTTCAAATAAATGTGCCATGAATGCGGCACAAAATGAAAAGCCGGATTTCACATCCCTGCTATCCTACGGCAATGAATCCGTCATGCTGGAGAAACTGATTACGGAAACCGAGAAGGAAATGCAGGCGGTTCGGGAGGCGAAACAACGGAAAGACCTTCAGGAACTGGACGCCCTTACACACCACCTGCGCAGCTCATGGGAGATACTCCGTGCCGACCAGCCGTTAAGGGAACTATACAAATTGCTTCATAGCGAATACATATCAAATAACGAGGCTATCCATAAAGCTGTGACTGCCGTGCTGGATAAGGGTTCGGAAATCATCCGGCTGGCAAAAGAAGAAAGTCACTATGTTTGCATCAGATTAGCTGACGGGGCGCTCAACGGGGGCTGT
>BLLX01000070.1 GCA_011959405.1 Muribaculaceae bacterium | reverse complement strand
AAAATTCATGCACCGGCATTTCGGCTTGACCCATTTTGTTCATTGTTAGATAAATTTAGATTATTAGAATACACAGTCAGATACGCTCCATGAAAGGGCATGAAACGTATCTGAGTTTTTGGAGTTATTTATCAGAATATCACATAAACCACGCACTATTTGGAGCGGCTTACCACATGTATGGTTTTGCCTTCTTTATTGAGCAAATTCAGTTTAAGATTCTCTTTGTCGGCGGTCAGGACAGAGAATCCTGGAGAATCGTTGCAAAATATGGTGCCCTCGATTTCTTTCGGAGTCCGTGTGAGGGAGCCGGATGTGTTGACCACATAGTCGATTTTTGAAGCCGGGTGGCGGATGTGCTGGTAATTGTGGATATGACCGCAGATATACATATCCACATTGTGCTTCCGCAGAATTGAGTCAACTTTCTTCTGCATATCTATTCGCTCAGATTCCGACTTGTCGGTATAGGCATAGATGGGATGATGACCGACCACAACGATCCAGTCTTCCGTCGCCTCGGTCAAAGTCTTTTCGAGCCATTGCAACTGGGCTTCGGCATCCTGATTCACAGCATCGGGATATGTGTCTGTCTTTTTCCTGTATTTGTCAATCAAAGGAGTAGTGTCGAGAAATACCACCTTGACAGTTGTCCCGTCATCTTCAAAGGTCTTGGTGTAATATCTTGCCGGCATCTCCCAACGGCGGGATATGCCGGAATAGTCAATAACCGCCTGAGTGTTTCCGCGATATTCATGGTTGCCGCAGACGGGATACCAGTTCACCATAAGCTCCGGGTGGTCGTAGATAAGCTCATAGTTGGTCATCCACAACGGGTCTGTCACACTTTCCACTCCGCCGTAGTGATGTGTGTCGCCAAGAGCAAGAATAGCATCGGGTCCTATTTGTTCTGCAATTCTGCCCATTGTCGCGGCAACAAGCTTCTGGTCATAGTGGCCGTTGCGTCCGAGGTCTGACACTACCATCAGGTTCACATCGCCTTTGGCGATTTCAGTCTGGGCAATGGCTCCAAAAGAGGGGATGAGAGCCAAAGCCGCGATAAATAATTTACGAATCATTGTTTTGTATTTTTAGAATGTTACTTTTACACCGCCGTTGAGTTTCACTCCGTAATATTCCTGCTGCATCGTGTAGTCCTTGCTACCTTGATAATAGCGCAGAGACTGGTTGAGGAGGTTATTGCAGTCGGCATATACGGTTATTTTTGTTTTGCGCCCGAATGCGTAGCTGACGTTCAGGTCCAGATATTTCACGGCATCATAGTATCGGTCGTAGAACGAACTTGCGCCCATTTCGTCGATAAATGCCGAGGCATAGTTGAATGAGGCTCTTGCGGAGAAACCGCACTTGTCGAAATATAGCGAGAGATTGGCTGTATGCTCGGGAGAGCCGGGCAAGCTAAGGCCTTTCTCGTTTTCACGACCCTCGAAGTTGAAGTCGGTAATGCGTGAGTGGGTATAGGTGTATGTAGCGTAAAGTCCGAGACACTTCATCGCCGGTGTGATGAAACTGAAATCACGCTGCCATGCCATTTCCACTCCGAAAAGATTAGCGTTGCCACCGTTTTTAGGTTGTGTGAACTTAGTCCAGACAGTACCCTGATACTCCTTGTTATAAGCCACCTCATCAACGATGAATCCTTCTATTCTTTTATAGAAAATTCCGGCGGACACAAGTCCGATTGATTTCCAGTAATATTTAGCGTTGAGGTCGATATTGTGAGATGTCGTTGCTTTCAGACCGGGATTCCCGATCCTTATCTCATTGTCGCCACGTTTGATATTCATGCCGGGAACGGGTGCGGAATATTTTGGCCGGGATATGGACTGGTTATAACCGGCACGCAGCATGAAATCCTTGTTGATGTCCCATTTCAATAATAATGAGGGGAGGAAATTTATATAATTTGAAGTCTTAGGCTCGGTCTTGGAGACGCTGTTGGATTCATCATCGTAATTTCTGCCTATGTAACGCAGTGATGTGTTCTCGACACGCAGACCGCCCATAAAGTTAAGGTGGTCTGAAAGTCTGGAATCAATACGCACATAACCTGATGCCACATTCTCCCTCGCATGGAAATTGCCCGCAAGTTCCTCTGCAATTTGCTCTCGCTCAAACAAATTGGAATCGTCAAGATTGAGGGAGCCAAGAAATTTCTTGTCAACGAATGTGCCGGCCTGATATTTTGAGGAAGGCATGAATCTGTCGGTACTTTGGTCTGTGGTATGTGCAAGCGCATCTGCGCTAAATGCCTTTTTGTCAAGCGGAGTGTATTCGTAATAGTCTATCTCCTTATCTTTTGTCTTGTTCACGAACTTGCATCCAAACTTGATTTTTGAGCGTTCGCTAAGTCGGGCCTTGAAATCCAGTGCCGCCTTGAAGTCCTGCTCCACAATATCCTCCTGCTGCTGTGTAAGCTCTTTGAGCGAAAAGTCATCATTCAAGGTCATTGTATATCCTTCGTCGGGAGTGGCAAATGGCTCTCTCGGATTACTCAGGTCGAAACTGAACCTCTGCGATTTGAGACGGTAGTCGATGTATCTTTCATTCGGGCGTTTCTCCGTAGCCCGTGCATATCCCAGTTTCCAGTCCATGCCAAGGATACCTAAACGGTTTTCACCTCCCAAAGTGAAATCCATTGTCTGTTGGCGTTCAAGACGGGCGTTTCGTTCGTCACCCGAACCTCCTTTTGTCTGGACACGCACATCGGCTTTCCCTTCGGACGTAATGTCTTTGAGTGTTGTCCTGTAACGGTTTTCCCAATCATTGCGGTTGTTGAAAATACCCTTGAACCAGACCTTGTTGAAGTCATTGAACTTCCAGTCGAGCGACAATGAGTAGCTCTGTCGCTCTCGTGTGACATAATACTGCCTTATCTGATAGTCGTTGACATAGATTTTGCCGTCGTCATCCTTTTCCCATATAAATTCTGTATTATATGATCCGGCTGGCGCATTATTATAGGAGGCCGCAAGCATCACTCCGAAGCGGTCATTGAAGAAACGGTTACCGAGAGTGAGTCCGAAATTCATCTGCGCCTTACGGCTTATCCAGTTGTAGCCTGTTCCCGCTACGGCTCCGACAGTAAATCTGTGTGGCGAATTTTTCGTAACGAGGTTGATAGAACCGCCGATAGCATCGCCGTCCTGATCTGGCATAAGTGTCTTGCTGACCTCTATTGTCTGAATCATATCGGACGGTATAAGGTCAAGCTGAACATTGCGAATGTCTCCCTCGGCCGATGGCAGTCTTGACCCGTTGATTGTCACTGAAGTGAACTCAGCCGGAGTGCCGCGTACCTGACCGAAGCGGGCCTCGCCCTGATCATACTGCACATTGATACCGCTTATACGTTTCAGAGCGTCTCCGATATTCGAGTCGGGGAATTTGCCAATCTGGTCGGCAGATACCACATTGGTTATATTGATATTATTCTTCTGGGCATTTATGGCTCTCTGCTGCCCGGAGAAAACGCCGGTCACTACAACTTCATTCAGTTCCCGTGATGTATCCGACATTACAATGTCGTCAACCGTCGATTTTTCCGAAACCACGATTGTTTTACTGACCGGAAGAAAACCGATATAAGTTACTTTCAGATTATGATTCCCGGATGAAAGGTTGGCAAACGAGAAAAAGCCGTCGAGATCTGTAACCGCCGACAGCTTGTTGCTGTCAATGATAACCACCGCCCCCGGCAGCGGGTTCTTCTCATTGTCAAGGATGCGGCCTTTAAGTTGTCCGTATTTCGGACTGTCAGCCGCCATAATGGTCAGACTTGAAGCAAGTGCGACCCAAAAAGTTGACATTACTTTTTTCATTGTGATTGTTGTTTTGTTTCTGATTCACGCTGCAAAATTCGCCAACTAATATTTCATGAGTTTATCAGATTTGTTTAGATCTTATGAAATAAATTGTGCCATTAAACTTTTATTAAACTTTTGAGCATTAGGATAGTATTTAACCGATTATTAGTAATTTTGCGGCATGGAAACAAAAAAGAAGATACTTGTTGTCGATGATGAGGAAGCCCTGTGTGACGGCCTCGGATTCAATCTTGAAGCGGAAGGCTATCAGGTTGACATGGCGTATAGCGCGGAGGAGGCTCTTGCCCTCAACCTTGCCGCCTATGACCTGATACTCCTTGATATTATGATGGGGGAAATATCCGGGACTCAACTGGCACGCATAATGAAGTCAAATCCGGCAACGGCCTCCGTTCCCATCATATTCTGCACAGCAAAAGACACTGAGGAGGATATGATTTCGGGACTTGATCTCGGGGCTGACGACTATATAATGAAGCCTTATTCTCTTAAAGCTGTACTTGCCCGAATAAGGACTGTGCTTCGCCGTACAGCGGCTTATGTCGCACCTGCCAAGACTGATTCTGACCTTGTTTCATACAAGGGGCTGGTCCTGTCTGCAAAAAACAGGACCTGCACGGTTGACGGGACGGAGGTGAAAATGCCCAAAAAGGAGTTTGAGATACTGCTCAGACTAATCTCCAACCGGGGGCAGGTTTTCACCCGCGCGGATTTGCTCAACGAGATATGGCCCGACGAGGTTGTGGTGCTTGACAGGGTTGTAGATGTGAACATAACCCGTATACGCCAGAAAATCGGCATCTACGGCAAGAATATTGTAACTCGCTCGGGCTACGGTTATGGGTTTATTGAATAAGCTCTCCTATCCGCAGCGGCTGTTCGTGTGGCTTCTTGGATATTCCTTGCTGATGGTCGGTTGCTTTGTCGTGTTTCAGTATCACAGGGAAAAGGAATTCAAGGCTGAGGAGATTGACAAGCAACTACAGCTTATCAACACATATATCCTTACCGAACTTGGTGAGGGACACGATGTGCCGGATATCAGACTCGACGATTTCAAACCGTTTGACGATATCCGTGTCAGCGTAATTTCCGAGGACGGGCATATCATTTACGACAACACCCTCGATTCCCTTCCGAAAACCAATCATCTTGACCGACAGGAAATCCGAGACGCACTGCGGCTTGGGTCAGGCTATGCCGTAAGGCGCCACAGCGAGAGTACCGGCAACAATTATTTTTATTCGGCGCAAAAGAACGATGACGGCTATATTGTCCGTACAGCGGTGCCGTATTCCGTATCATTCAGTGGGCTGTTGCAGGCCGATTACGGCTTTCTGTGGATTATGGGGATTATCACATTGGTAATGTGTGTACTTGGCTATTTTGCAACCCGAAGGGTCGGCCTCCACATAATCAGGCTGAACAGATTTGCGGAAAACGTAGAAAACGGTGCCCAGATTTCCGACACCGAACCGTTCCCCCATGACGAGCTTGGCGAGATTTCAAACCACATTGTCCGCCTTTATGCCCGTTTGCAACAGGCTGTCGCTGACAGGGACAGCGAACATCGCGCAGCCCTCCATGAACAGCTTGAAAAGGAACGCATCAAAAAGCAACTCACGAATAACATAAACCACGAACTGAAAACCCCGGTCGCATCAATCAGGGTCAGTGTGGAGACGATGCTGGCACACAGGAATATGAGCGATGAAAAGCAGATATTGTTCCTGCAACGTTGTCTTACAAACACAGAAAGGCTCCAAAGGCTTCTGACCGATGTCTCGCTCCTAACACGCATGGACGACGGAAGCGCCTCTATATTGAAAGAACAGGTTAATCTCACGGATATAATAAATGACGTGGTTGAGGACCGACAGATAATCGCCGCCACAAAGGGCATAAGGATTGAGAATTTTGTTTCTCATAACGTAATCATGGCCGGTAATGCTTCTCTGCTTGAGGCCGTTTTCAACAACCTTATAGACAATGCGATTGTTTATAGTGGAGGAACCAGAATAAAAATAGAATTAATCAGTATCGACAACGATAAGGTTGTAATTGCATTGTCCGACAACGGATGCGGCGTTCCTCCCGAACACCTGCCAAGACTGTTTGAAAGGTTCTATCGCATTGACAAGGGACGGTCACGAGCGGCCGGTGGCACCGGACTCGGGCTTTCGATAGTGAAAAACGCCGTGATTCTTCATGGCGGTGAAATCTCCGCTGAAACTCAATGCTCAGGCGGATTATTGTTCAAAATAACATTTTCAAGAAACTCAAAATGAAGACAAAACTAAAAATCGCGCTTGTAGCTCACGACCAACGCAAAGCCGATATGGTCGATTGGGTAAAATTCAACGCCCAATACCTTTCACAGCATGAGCTGGTATGTACCGGCACGACTGGAGGGCTTATAAAGAATGCTTTCTCAGAAGCAGGAATAGATGCCCAAGTCGAATGTATGAATTCCGGACCGATGGGCGGTGATGCCGAAATAGCGGCAATGGTGGTAAGAAACGAAATTGATCTTGCCATATTCCTGATAGACGACCTCAATGCGCAGCCCCACGAGGCGGACATTCAGATGCTTTTGCGTCAATGTCGTCTCCACAACGTGCCGATTGCCTGCAACCGAATAAGTGCGGACCTGATGATTTCAAGCCGTCTGTGGGATGACCCGACGTATAAACCCATCGAACAGAGCTATATAAGGTTTGACCGCAATTAAACTCTCTGTCAGTCCGGCCGTTTTAATAAATGGTTAAGGATTTTGAAATAATCATGAAATGTTTTCTTAGTTACTTTGCGGCAGAATAAGTAATTGAGAAAACAATGGAAATACTGTTTCTTTGCGTAGTAATTTTTCTTTTCCTGCTGGCCGTGTTCGACTTGTCAGTGGGTGTGAGTAACGATGCTGTCAACTTCCTGAACTCGGCTATCGGGTCTAAGGCGGCATCATTCAAAAGAGTCCTGATTGTCGCTTCCATCGGTGTTTTCATCGGTGCGGCGATGAGCAACGGTATGATGGAGATTGCCAGGCACGGAATTTTCCGTCCCGAGCATTTTTCATTTTATGACCTTATCTGCATCTTCATGGCGGTAATGGTCACGGACATCATCCTTCTCGACGTGTTCAACTCGCTGGGTATGCCGACATCGACAACCGTGTCAATGGTTTTCGAGCTGCTGGGTGCCACCTTTGTCGTTGCATTGATTAAAATGGCAGGAGGCATCGGTCTCGGTTTCGATGACTTGCTTAACACGGAGAAAGCCCTGTCGGTGATTCTCGGAATATTCCTGTCGGTGGCGATAGCATTTTTCTTCGGAACGGTTGTGCAGTTCATATCCCGCATGGTGTTCTCGTTCAATTACCGTAGCAACCTGAAATGGAAGATAGGAATATTCGGTGGCATATGTGCCACTGCAATTGTCTACTTCCTTCTGATCAAAGGGGCTAAAGATCTTTCTTTCATGACCCCTGAACTGAAAGCGTGGATAAAAAACAATACTGCGCTGATCATACTGTCCTGTTTCGCAGTTTTTACAGTGCTGATGCAACTGCTCCATGTCTGCAAGGTTAATGTGCTGAAAGTAATTGTGCTGATGGGTACATTCTCGCTTGCCGTGGCATTTGCAGGTAATGACCTTGTGAACTTCATAGGTGTTCCCTTGAGCGGTCTGGCTTCATATCAAGATTTTATGGCTAACGGCGGAGGGGACTCCAAAGGTTTCCTTATGGATTCACTTAACGGCCCGGCAAATACACCGATATATTTCCTCATCGGTGCCGGAGTCATAATGGTGGTGTCGCTTGCAACGTCAAAAAAAGCCCGGAATGTGACCAAGACTGAAATCGGTCTCGGAAGCCAGCAGGGTGGCGATGAGATGTTTGGTTCTTCCCGCATTGCCCGGCGGCTGGTAAGATGGACCTTATCATTCCTTTCTTGGTTAAGGCGTGTCACACCCGCGAAAGTACGCCGTTGGTTCAACCGTCGTTTTAATGTGGATGAGACCATTATGGATCAAGGTGCGGCTTTCGACCTCATACGCGGCTCTGTCAATCTGGTGCTTGCCGGAGCACTCATTGCCCTCGGCACCTCGCTGAAACTGCCCTTGTCAACCACATTCGTAACATTTATGGTCGCTATGGGTACTTCTCTTGCCGACAGGGCATGGGGGCGTGAAAGTGCTGTGTTCCGCATCACCGGCGTGATTTCCGTAATCGGCGGTTGGTTTCTTACTGCGGGTGCGGCGTTTATCGGCGCAGGACTGATTGTTGCAGCAATGCACTATGGTGGTCAGTGGGTGATGCTTCTGTTGGCGGCTTTGACGATATTCATAATCATCAACAGCAACCGGAGGTTCAGAAAGAAGACAGAAGAAGATAACGGTGATGCACTGTTCCAGACTATAATATCCACTCAGGATCGGGAGCAGACATGGCCGTTGCTTATGATGTATATCACTGAGCAACAAGAGAAGTTCATGACCTATGCCGAGGAAAAATACCGGGATATAACATCGGCTTTCATAACTGAGAGCGCCGGAATTCTCGGCAAAACGGAATCGAGCCTCGCCCGTCAGAAGACCACACTTAAAAACGCTCGACGTAAGGAAACTCTGTGTCTGCGTCATTTGACACGCGAGATGGCAATTGAAAAAAGCACTTGGTTCTATCTCAGCAACAACTGCTGCATGGGCATACTTTACAATCTGCGACGCATCAACGAGGTCTGCAAAGAGCATATTGACAATAATTTCCTTCCACTGCCGCCCCGCTACACTACCGAATACGAGATGATCCGGACACAAATAAGTACACTGTTCAACGACACCGTCAAACTTATGGGGAGCGGGGATACAGAAACGATAAGCACCCTTCGCCGACACTGCGACGAGATAAAGGATACTGTTTCCGACACATATCACCGTGTGCATGACCAGCTCCGCGACGGAGACACATCGGCAATGGCGGTTCTGTATGTCTATGTCAATATGCTTCAGGAAACGCAGGAAATGGTATCGTCAATAAGGAAATATCTTCGGGCATTTGCCAAGCTGCGTGACTCGGATTTCCACACACGCCCTACCAAAATTATGGTACCAACAGCATAAAGTCTAAGGTAAAAAAGGATTGTTCCTAAGGTTGAGATGGGAGTGCATATCTCCCATCTTTTTGTATTGTAACTGATTGATAAATTTAATATTTATCTAATATCTCAGACATAAACGTGAAATATAAATATGGTTACTTTGCATCAAAGAAATTCTATAAATCATGTACGTTACAGTTCTCTCGATAACAGCTCTGACTGGAATCATCTTTATGTTGCGACGGCATATACGCAGACACAAAATCAAGGAACTGTGTTGTATTATTCCCAATAGTCCTGTCGGAAAGTCTTGTTTGACCGTGACGATGCAGTCATGCGGTCCGATTATCGACAAAGCGTTGAAATGTCTTTCAAACAATGACAGTATAGCCGTTTGCAAGAATCATCGAATCGGGTCAGAAACCATCGACATAATCAGTGAGAAAGTCCGGAATTGTTCGGCGGACTCTGATGATACTATCGGCAAGACTGCGCTATATTGTGAATATATGCTTGAGGCTACGGACAAGATTGCCGAAACCACACGTCATCTTGTCACGTCCCCGGATGGCTATATACCTATCTCTTACAAATGTGAGATCGAAACAATTCGTGGAGGGATTGTCCGACTGTCTCAATTAGCTGACAGCATACTCAGTTCAGATGTTGATACAATGAAGATTAATGGAGATGCGGGCTTGGAGAAAGATTTTATCGAACACAGCATCGCCATACATTCCAAAGGGATGACCCATGAAGATTTTGATGAAGGAGCCCCCTCATATTACTATCTGATGCTCTTGTATTATCTTCATTCCTTTATCAGTTCCTTTCTACAGGCAATCAAAAACATTAAAACAAGCAATAAACCAATGTGGAAAACCCAGACTCGGATGACCCCCTGAGCCAAGGTCGGTTTGCCCCCTGGAAATATTTTATTTTTGACCCCTAAAGAGTTTGGCCGACGGGGTCAGTTTTATTCTGGTTTATCTGCTTTTAAGAGCTTTTAGCTTACGGACGCTTTCACCGGTAAGAGTGATGCGGTGGGCGGTGTGGACAATACGGTCGAGTATGGCATCTGCCACTGTCGAGTCACCGATCGCATCGTACCAGTCCAGTTCGGGGAGCTGAAATGTGACGATGATTGACTTGCGTCCGTGGCGGTCTTCGATGATTTCCGTCAGGTGGGCGCGTTCCTTGGCATCGAGAGGAACAAGGAAAAGGTCATCGAGGATCAGGAGTTGAGCTTTTTCAACTCAGTCTCGATTGTTCCCTTGTTTTTTGCGATTTTCAGGGTGCCCATG
>BLLX01000069.1 GCA_011959405.1 Muribaculaceae bacterium | reverse complement strand
GTAGCCGGCAAATTCCTGTCACCGTTCATTTTCACCGGCCCTGACTTTGCGTTCAATTGCAGCAAAGAGATCATCAATGACTACAAAAACCGTAATTTCGACGTGATCTGGGACTTTGGCGTCGGTCTGGAATTTTTCAGCCATCTGCAGATAGCCGCATCCTACGGACTCGGTGTGACCAAAGCCGTAAAATACGTATCGCCGGTCAACGGCTCCGGGGTCTCAGGACGCAACAACTGCTGGACCGTCACCGCAGCCTATCTCTTCTAAACGACTCCCAATCCTTATCGACGGTTCCGACACACAAACAGCCGGAACCGTTTTCAAAAAAACTCAATATCAGCCATGAAAACCGTTACAACCTTAATCCTTGCTGCCGCCGCACTCATTCCTTCGCCGGCAGCCAACGCATCCTCTGAACGCGAGCAATGTCTTGATTTTCTCTACAAATACCTGCCGCTGCCCGATAGCGTCGACAACTCCCGCGAATTCATGATCGCCAACATCGACTGCGCGCTCCGGGCCAAGGAAGAAATGCCCTGGGGCAAATATGTTCCAGCCCGCGAATGGCGTCATTTTGTCCTGCCCATGAGGGTAAACAACGAATGGCTCGATTCCTGCCGTGCCATATTCTACGACGAGCTGAAACCACGCGTAGAAAATCTGTCGATGACCGATGCCATCCTCGAAGTGAACCACTGGTGTCACGAAAAAGCGACCTACCAGCCGTCGGACGCACGCACACACTCGCCGCTTATGACGGTCTACACTCATCTCGGACGCTGCGGAGAAGAATCCACATTTACCGTGGCGGCACTGCGCTCCGTCGGCATACCGGCCCGTCAGGTCTACACTCCCCGCTGGGCACATACCGACGACAATCATGCGTGGGTAGAAGCCTGGGCCGACGGCAAATGGTGGTTCCTCGGAGCCTGCGAACCCGAGCCGGTGCTGAATCTCGGCTGGTTTAATTCGGCCGCTGCAAGAGGTGTGCTCATGAACACCCGTGTGATCGGATCGGATTACGACGGTCCGGAAGAAGTGTTGGTGACCGCACCACAGTATATTGACATCAACGTGACAGAAAACTACGCTCCTGTCGACACACTTCATGTCAGTGTGCTCAACCCGGACGGCACTCCGGCCAGTGGCGCACGTGTGACATTCCGACTGTACAACTATGGCGAATTCTTCCCGATAGCGACTAAAAAAACTAACGACCAAGGCCATGCAAGTCTCACTGCCGGACTCGGCGATCTGCTTGTGTGGGCCGCCGACTCTCTGGGGCGCAACGCGTTTCAAAAGGGCCATCCCGGATCGTCTGTCACATTGACGTTAAGCCCGTCGTCCACAGGCTGCGACATCGACATGATACCGCCGGTGACCGGTGGCACGACACCGCCTGTCACCCCCGCACAAGCTGCAGAAAACGAGCTCCGCAAAGCCAAGGAAGACTCCATACGCACGTCTGTGCCATTCCGTCATCATCCGATCGACGACTTTTTAGCAGAAGTACCGGCGGCCGACCGCGACCGCGCACAGGCGCTCATTGACGCTCTCAGCGACAAAGACCGCAGAGACGTGAGAATCGAGGTGCTCAGAGACCATTTCACGGCACCCGTCACCGACTCTCCTCTCTATGCAGAGTACGTGCTCAATCCGCGTGTGGCCAACGAGGAACTGTCGACCTACCGCCGTTTCCTCACATCCGTTCTTTGCTCGTCTGACTCCGCCGACATCTTCCGCAACAACCCTGCACTCTGGGTGGACTGGGTGTCGCGCAACATCGACGGCACAATGACATGGTATCCCTCGTCGCTCACCCTTCATCCTGCATCAGTATGGCGCATGCGCCGCGGCAACGCCCGCTCACGCGACATATTCTTCGTTGCCGGCGCCCGCTCGCTGGGCATACCCGCACGTATCGACCCGGTAACAGGAAAAACACAATGGGCCGACACCGAATCCCGCTGGCATGATGCCGTATTCTCCCGGACAACCGCCGACAGCACCACCCCCACTGCCAGTCAAGGAAAATTGAAACTGACATATGAAAAGACCGGTAGCATCGACGATCCCAAATATTACGTCAATTTCACTCTGTCGCGAATCGGAGCCGACGGCGAACCGCATCTGCTTGAATATCCCGAAAACGCGACATGGAGTCAGCTGTTTGCCAACGGCTGCGACCTCGACGCCGGCAACTACATGCTGGTGACCGGACAACGTATGGCTTCAGGCACCGTACTTGCACACACCGACTTTTTCTCTGTAAAACCCGCCGCGCTCACTTCTGTGCCGATGCACATACGTCAGGATCCGTCATCCGTGCAGGTGATCGGATCATTCAATGCCGAAAACCTCTATCTACCCGCCGACGGCTCAGGAGCACGCTCTCTGTTATCCACCGCAGGCAGAGGATACTACGTGGTCGGTCTGATTGCCCCCAACCACGAGCCATCGGCCCATGCCCTGAATGACCTGATCGCCGAAGCCCCGGGGCTTGAGAAATGGGGCCGCAGCATAATCCTGCTCTTTGACTCTCAGGAAAAACTTGGACGCTTCGATGCCAAACGCTTCAATGGACTTCCTGCCACAGTGACTTTTGGAACAGACATCGACAACAACATTGCCGCAGAACTTACCTCGGCCATGAAACTGGCCGAAGGCGACAGACCTGTCTTTGCCGTGGTGGACTCATTCAACCGCGTGCTCTATGTGGTCCAGGGCTATACCATAGGACTCGGACGGCAGCTGTTGAACATTATCGAAAAACTCGACTGAACCACAATTTGTTAAAATTATTTCTCCACGAATTTGTTGCGAGATTGACGATAATTGCTTAACTTTGCGCCGCCATTACAAATAGGCCGCATTACCGGCGGCGTTATTAACCCTGTTTTGAAATATAACGTAACATACTGACAAATATGAAGAAAGACATCCATCCCGCCGACTATCGCGAGGTTGCATTCAAGGACATGTCAAACGACGAAGTGTTCATCACCCGCTCGACTGTAGCCGCCCGTGAAACCATCGAAATCGATGGCGTGACCTATCCTCTGGTGAAACTGGAAATCACCAGCTCTTCTCACCCCTTCTTCACCGGCAAGCAGAAACTCGTCGACACCGCAGGCCGCGTGGACAAGTTCATGAGCCGTTACGGCAACCGCACCAAAAAGAACTGATTTTTCACACTTGCGAAAAAACATATAACGGCGGGAGCACACTTCAGCGTGGCGCTCTCGCTGTTGTATTTACCCTATAAGCACTCTCTTCCAGACAATAGACCTCATGCGTGAACGACTCTTCAGATTCAAGCAATTCAGCGTAAGCCATGAAGCCGCAGCCATGAAAGTTGGCACGGACGGTGTAACCCTCGGAGCATGGGCCACCGTAGATCCCGGCAACAAAGTTCTTGACGCAGGAGCAGGCTGCGGTCTGATCGGACTGATGGCCGCTCAGCGTGGTGCCGGGCAGGTTCTGCTGCTTGAGATTGACGGTCCCGCAGCAGAAGAAGCCGCGGCCAACGCTCTTGCATCACCATGGGCAGCTCGAATAAGAACTGTCAATGGTGATTTTCTCTCATTTCGCGACGGAACCTTTGACCGCATAGTCTGCAATCCCCCCTTTTTCACCACAGGCGAGTCTGCGCCGGATCCGGCCCGCGCCACTGCCAGACATGAAGGAACGCTGACTCTCGAGGCTCTCATGGACCACTCACACCGTTTGCTTGCACCACACGGAAGCCTGTCCATCATCATTCCAGCCGGCAGCGAGCAAAGAGCACGCTTTGCAGCACGCATAGCCCGACTACATTGCCGCCGCCGCACACAACTTCTTACAAAAGCGGGAGCGCCGCCACGCCGAGTACTCATGGAATTCTCAATGGATGAGTGCCATGAAGAATCCTCTGTCATAGCCATCGACTCGCCCGAATATAAATCTCTGACATCACCGTTTTACCTTTAAAATCCAACCACATCGAATGATCTCTTTCGGAAAACGAATGTTGCTGTTTCTCATGCTATTCGTGCTCGGCTCAACCTTGGCCGGAGCACTCGCATATATCATCGGGAATGTCAGCTCAGACGCCATTGCCGCAGTGCGCATATCCGCCATTTCTCAGGATCTTTTTGCCTTTGTCCTACCGGCAGCCGTAGTGGCGGTCCTTTCCAGCCGGTTACCGGCCGGTTTTCTAAAGATCAGACATGCTCCGTGCGGCATAGGCACCGTTATAGCCGTCTGTACTCTGATATGCTCCATTCCGCTGATAAACTCGATCGTAATGTGGAATGAAAGCATCACTCTGCCGGAATCCATCCATCAATACTTTGCCGCGATGGAACACAATGCCGGCCACGCAACCGCCATGATGCTCGGCGGCGATTCCGTGGCAGATCTGATAATAGGCATAATGATCGTGGGTATAATGGCAGGAATATCCGAAGAGCTGTTTTTCCGCGGAGCGATGCAGGGACTGTTCATGTCACTGCCCATGAACCCGCATGCGGCGATATGGATCACAGCCATTATCTTCAGCGCATTCCACATGCAGTTTTTCGGATTCGTGCCCCGGTTGCTGTTAGGAGCATTCTTCGGCTATACCGTATATTGGACAGGATCACTCTGGACCGCCATAATAGCCCATGTGGCCAACAACTCCATGATTGTAGCGGCACAATGGCTCACCACACGCCATATCATCCCGACCGACATCAATTCCTTCGGCACTGATTCGCCGCTCTATATATCGGTCAGTCTTGCCATGACCGGCGCCGGAATATGGTTGCTCCGGAAATCACGCCGACAGCAAAGCAGTATGTAGACTTTATTTAACCGAATCTGCAAAAATAATTTGCACATATCGGGAGTATAGCATATCTTTACGCTAACAAAACTGTTAAATAAATTTGTTTATGAAAGAAAACGACACTGAGGAGCGTATTCTGAAAGCTGCGGAAACCGAATTTTTCACGAAAGGATTCGACGGCGCCCGCACTACCTCGATAGCCGAGCGCGCCGGAGTGACACACGCCATGCTCCATTATTATTTCCGGAGCAAGGCGCTGCTTTTCGAACGTGTAGTAAATGACAAAACCAACGCCATACGTAACATCATATTCAACGTGTTGTCCGACGACAACACCCCGCTATTAGAACGGATAAGGAGGGGGGTGGAACGACACTTCGACATTATTGCGGAAAATCCCATGCTGCCGTTGTTTCTGCTAAACGAAGTAGCGGCTCATCCAGACCGTAGTCAGCTGTTGAAACAGTCGTTTGGCTCCACGGCCGAAGAAATAGCATCGGGGCTGCAGACTCAGATAGACATGATGGCCGACAATGGGCAGATTTCCAGAATCGACGCGCGCATGCTCATACTCGACATCGTATCGCTCAACGTATTCGCGTTTATCAGTCTCCGAATGGTCAACACCGTCATGCCTAAACTGACATCCGATATCAAGGCATATCTGGAAATGCGAAAAAAAGAGAATGTAGAAATCATTATGCGACGACTGAAACCCTGACCCCATTATCATGAGACTCGCTGTATATATGCTCATGGCACTGTCGCCATTAATGCTTAGCTCACAGCTCACCCTTGACCGGTGCGTGGAGCTGGCGCGTGAGAACTACCCTCTTGTCAGACAATATGAACTGATCCGCCGAACGGAAAACGCCACCCTGTCCGACATAGGCAAGTCATGGCTTCCCCGGATAGGGGCATACGCACAGGCCACCGTACAGAACGACGTGCCGGAATTTCCATCCGGAATATTCCCGCCGGCGCTTGCTTCAGCAGGATTCGACATGCCCGGCATGCGCAAAGACCAGTATAAAGTAGGCATCGACCTGAACCAGACTATATGGGACGGAGGCAAATCGGCGGCCGACCGCACCGTGGCAAGAAATGAAGCCAGACGCGATGAAATGTCAAACGATGTGGAACTATACGCTTTGGAAGAAAGAATCGAGATTCTCTTTTTCGGGATACTCCTCACCGAATCCCAGATCCGGCAAAATGCGCTCACAGAGACATTGCTCCGCAGCAACGCCGACAAGTTGCAATCCATGCTCCGCAACGGCACTGCCATGCAAAGCGACGTAGACGCCATCGAAGCCGAGCTGCTGACTGTGAGACAACGCACCATAAGCCTGCAATCGTCGGCCGGAGCATACCGCCGTATGCTCGGCATGTTTATTGGCGAGCAGGTGGATTCCCTGATTCTGCCCGGCACTGAAATGCCGCGTATCACCGATGGCTCCGACAGGCCTGAGCTGCGGCTGTTTGCCGCCGAACAGGCCACGGTCGAAGCACGAAAAAAACTGATACGCTCTTCTCTGATGCCACGCATCGGATTGTTCGCTCAGGCCTTCTACGGCTACCCCGGATTCGACTATTTCCGCAGCATGACTTCACGCGACTGGAGTTTCAACGCCATGGCCGGAATAAAACTGTCGTGGAACATCGACTCATTCTATTCACGCAAAAACTCATTGGCACAGCTGGACAATGCCGAAAGCCGGATCAATGTGGCCAAAGATCTCTTCCTGTTCAACAACCGTCTTAACGCCATAGAGCAGGATGAGGAAATACAACGTCTCCTTAAAACCATGGAGGATGACGAACGTATCGTAAGGCTCCGCACCTCCGTGCGCCAGGCCGCCGAATCCCGTCTGACCAACGGAGTGATCGACACCACCGGGCTCCTGTCAAAGATAACCGACGAAGCCAACGCGTCGGCCAATGCCGACTATCATCGCATACAACTCGTGAAAGCCATCTACAGACTCCGCCACACAATCAACAAATAAACCCAGATGAAACAGATCATCCCATCAATCCTCACTGGCCTGCTCGCCCTGAGTTCGTGCAACTCCGGTCAGGACTACGACGCAACAGGTATTTTTGAATCCACCACCGTCACAGTCTCGTCCGAAACGTCAGGCAAGATACTCTCGCTGAATCTGACCGAAGGCGACACCATAGAAGCAGGAATCATGGCCGGAGCCATCGACACCACATTGCTCGTGCTCCAGCGCAAACAGCTCGCCGGCCAGATTGCGGCACTCGAAAGCTCACGCCCCGACATCAGCCGCCAGATAGAAAGCCTGCGGCAGCAGATAGCACAGCAGGAAAACGAGTGCCGCCGCATCGCCAATCTGCTTGACGACGGCGCAGCGACTCAAAAACAGGCCGATGACGCCGAAGCCGGATTGCGCATACTCCAAGGACAGCTTGCGGCATCCATATCGTCACTTTCAAAAAATTCAGCGTCGATAACCGATAATTCCATAGCCATGAGCCATCAGATGGCACAGATCGACGAACAGATATCACGGTGCCGCATATCGTCACCGATCACCGGCACCGTGATTGCAAAATATGCCGAGCCGGGAGAATTCGCCGCCACAGGGCGCCCGCTGTTCAAAGTCGCAGACATGGACAATGTGTATCTGCGCGCCTATTTCACTTCCACCCAACTCGCCGACATACACACAGGCCAGAAAGTGACCGTCATAGCAGACTACGGAGCAGACCGTCAGTTTGAATATCCCGGCACAATTATCTGGATAGCCGACGAAAGTGAATTCACGCCCAAATCCGTTCAGACCCGAGACACTCGCGCCGATCTGGTCTATGCGGTGAAAATAGCCGTGAAAAACGACGGACACATCAAATTAGGCATGTATGGCGAAGTAAGACTATGAACGCCATAGAGATCAGAAACATAAGCAAATCCTACGGATCTGTCACCGCTCTCGACGACATCTCGCTCTCGGTGGGCCGCGGCGAACTGTTCGGGCTGATAGGTCCTGACGGCGCAGGAAAAACGACCATGTTCCGTATCCTCGCCACATTGATAGATCCGGATCAAGGCAATGCCACCGTAGCCGGACTCGACATTGGCGACAGCTACCGGAGCATACGCAGCAGGATCGGCTATATGCCCGGACGCTTCTCTCTCTATCCTGATCTTTCTGTACGTGAGAACCTGAATTTCTTCGCATCGCTTTTCAACGTGACAGTGGCCGACAACCACAGCATGATAGCTCCCATATATTCGCAGATCGAGCCTTTCGCTTCACGCAAAGCCGGCAAGCTGTCCGGCGGCATGAAACAGAAACTCGCACTGTGCTGCGCACTGATCCACAAGCCTGAGGTATTGTTTCTCGACGAACCCACCACTGGTGTCGACGCCGTGTCGCGCCAAGAATTCTGGGATATGCTTGACACCCTGAAGGCTACCGGAATCACAATCATGGTATCCACCCCTTACATGGACGAAGCCGTGCGGTGTGACAGGGCGGCACTGATCTCCCACGGCCGCATCATGGCCACCGACACTCCCGGACGTCTCGCCGAATTTGCCGGAGACAATATATACAGCGCCGCCGCCCAAGAGATGTGGCCGCTGCTGCTTGCCCTACGCGAAATGCCCGATGTGGCCGACTGCTATACTTTCGGCGCCACGCACCATCTGGTGGCCACCGCGGGATTCAATGTGGCCAAAGCCACGGAGACCCTGCATCGGCAAGGTCTGCACGACGTCCGTATCAACCCGGTCAAAGGCAATATAGAAGATATGTTTATCAGACTAATGAAAAATGGATAACACCGCAGACAAGGTAATACATGTGAAAGACCTCACCAAACGTTTCGGCGACTTCACAGCCGTGGACCGCATATCATTTTCCGTAACACTTGGCGAGATATTCGGATTTCTCGGCGCCAACGGAGCCGGAAAAACCACAGCCATGAGGATGCTGTGCGGTCTCAGCGTGCCCACAGCCGGCCAAGGCACTGTGGCCGGCTGCGACATTCTGACACAGAGCGAGCAGATCAAGAAACACATCGGCTACATGAGCCAGAAATTCTCACTTTACGGCCAGTTGACAGTAGCCGAAAACATCCGCCTGTTCGGCTCGATCTACGGCATGACGTCTAAAGCCATAAAGACAAGGACCGCCGAACTGCTCGACATGCTCGACTTCAGTTCCGAGCGCAACACCCCCGCCGGCTCACTTCCTCTCGGATGGAAGCAGAAACTGTCGTTTGCGGTGGCTACGGTCCATCGCCCCGAAGTAGTGTTTCTCGACGAACCGACCGGCGGCGTGGACCCGGTGACCCGCCGGAAATTCTGGGAGATGATCTACGCCGCTGTCGCCACCGGCACCACGGTGTTCGTCACCACACACTATATGGACGAAGCCGAATACTGCAACCGTGTGTCCATAATGGTCGACGGACGGATACGAGCGCTCGACACCCCTGCCGGATTAAAAACAAGCTACGGCGCGGAATCAATGGACCAAGTATTCAGAACTCTGGCCCGCGAGGCCACACGAACCGAATGACAACGCCAACAGATGAACACCTTCCTTTCATTCGTAAGAAAAGAGACGCTCCACATTGTCCGCGACACGCGCACCATGGCGATAGTGCTTGTTATGCCGGTGATACTGCTCCTGCTCTTCGGTTCCGCGATCTCCACCGAGGTCAACAACATAAATGTTGCAGCAGTGGTGCCGGAGCACGGCGAAGTCACCCGCGGCATGATATCAAGGCTCGAAGCCAACCCATACATCTCGTTCAAAGGATGTGTCACCCCGGACGACGCCGGACGCATGCTGCAAAACGGCGATGTCGGCGCCGTGGTGATGTTCACATCAGACACAGATCCTGAGATACGCCTGCGCATAGACGCGTCAAACACCAACACCGCACAGTCGGCCGCCGGCTATCTGCGTGGCATACTGGCGGTCGATAAGGCCGGTACGCCCACTGCCACACGAACACTCTACAATCCTCAGCTGAAAAGCGCATACAATTTCGTTCCCGGCATCATGGGCATGCTTTTCATCCTGATATGCGCCATGATGACATCCGTATCCATTGTACGCGAAAAGGAGACCGGCACCATGGAAGTGCTGCTTGTGTCCCCGATACACCCTCTGAGCATCGTACTCTCCAAACTTGTGCCCTACTTCATTCTGTCGTGCATAGTGCTCTCAACGATTCTTCTCATGGCCTACACGGTGCTCGGACTGCCGTGGTCGTACACAGCCGTCCATGTGATATGGGTGAGCATTATCTACATCCTGCTGTCACTTTCCATAGGCATGCTGGTGTCGACACTCACCTCCCGTCAGTTCGTGGCTTTGCTGGTTTCCGCCATGCTGTTCATGATTCCGGTCATAATGCTGTCAGGCATGCTTTTTCCCATAGAGAACATGCCGCGGCCACTTCAATGGCTGTCGTGCATAG
>BLLX01000068.1 GCA_011959405.1 Muribaculaceae bacterium | reverse complement strand
GATGATGATGATGACAGCGGTGACGATGGCGGTGGTCTCATTCCCGGAATACGCTTTCCCGTGGATTCTGTAATCTTCCGTCCGGTAGTTCCTGGAGTTGAGCCTAAAAAGTAAGGTGGTCTATGGTAGTACGAATGATTCTTATTATCCTGTCCGTCAGTCTCGGTTATTCCGGACTGGCGGCACAGGGTGGCGGCTCTCCGCCACCGGATAGACTGATGATACCGGCTTCACTCTTTGACAGGGCTGTGGCCTGCATAAAGAGCTTTGAGGGATGGCACTATGCCCGGCACCACCCGTATATAGGTTATGGCCACAAACTCCTTCCCGGTGAGAAGCTCACCTGCAATCTGACGAAAGCGCAGGCCGACTCACTGCTGAGGGCTGACCTTATAAAGCGCTGCTCGACATTCCGCCGCTTCGGAAAAGACGCGCTGTTACTTGCGGTACTCTCGTACAATGTGGGTGAATACAGACTGTTGGGTTCCGGCAGGATACCGAAAAGCACCCTTATCCGCAAATTGGAGACCGGCAACCGCAACATCTATCAGGAGTATATCAGCTATTGCCGATACAAGGGCAAACGCCATGCCGGTCTGCTGAAACGCCGCAAGACCGAGTTCGCGCTGTTCTTCATTCCGTAATACTAAATTAAAAATCTCTTTATGATAGTATTGGGATTCCCCAAGGAATTTTTCCAATACTATCATAAAGAGATTTTTTCGTATTATAGGATTTTATTCATTCAAAATTAGTAACTTTGCACATTAATTAAATTATCAGAAGTATCATGAAAATTGGCGTATTACATCTCACGGATGCTCACTTTTCAACAGACAAAGATTTTGTATGTGATAAGGTATCCAAAATTGTGGCTGCCATAAAATATGTATATGAAGACTGTGACAGAATTTATGTTGCTTTTAGTGGTGATATCGCGAATACAGGGAAAACAGAAGAATATATAATAGCAAAGCGTTTTTTAGATTCTGTATTCAGTCTGCTGAATCGGTTTTATTCAAATAAAGTTTTTCCTCAAATTATAACTTCTCCGGGAAATCATGACTGTGATTTTGGTTTAGACAGTCAATCAAGACGAATTCTATTAACAAATCCATCATATGCGGTTTTAGGTGATGATGACAGTATTATAAAGACTGCATTGTCAATACAACAACCATATGCCGATTTTGTAAAAGATATCAACAAGCAAGAATTTAGCTCGGAACTATTTACATGTATTGATGATTCTATTGGAGATCATAATGTTCAATTCTTAAGTTTAAATACAGCTTGGATGTCCCAAATCAAGGAACAGCCAGGTTCATTATTTTTCCCTGTTAAAATTGTCAATAGTAGATTAGCAAAAGGTTCCGATATTTGTATCTCTATATTTCATCACCACCCAGCGTGGATGACCCCTAATACTATAGAAAATAATCGAACAGAGTTTATTGATTTTATCAATGAATATTCTGATTTTGTTTTAGTAGGGCATGAACATCAACAACGGTCTGAACTCAATGGAATTATTGGCACAGAAACGGTAAATTATTTTTGCGGAGAAGCTTTAGGAGCAGGTCGGACACCGATTTCTGGTTTTCAAACGTTAGTAGTAGATATCGAATCCAGGAATGGTGTGATTCAAACATATTCATGGAATCGAGATTTGTATGAGAAACAGAACGAATCTCCTTTTGAATTGAAGCAATTGTATTCTCGATTGCAAGAATTTCATGTTCGAGCAGAATATATAAAGAGTATCGAAGCAATAGAGATACCTTTAGGTGAAAAACAAAGCGAAATAAAAATTTCAGATTTGTTTGTTTATCCCGATTTGGAAAAAACAAATGATCTCAATAAAGAATTGAGTGCCTCATATGAAGATAGTGAGAGGATTTTAGATCCGGATTTTTCATCAACCGTCATACTTGAAGGTGCTAATCAGGCTGGTAAAACGACTCTCCTGAAAATGCTTTATCTTGAATCGGTTAAGAGAAATGCCTATCCGTTGTTGGTTAGCTGGGAGAATATAAAGCATAAAAATATTGATTCTGGGCTCCAACGTGCCTATGAAGAACAATATGATAATAAAACCTATGAAATATATGCTCAGTTTGATAACTCAACAAAGATTCTCTTTATTGATAATTTATCATCAGATAAGTTCAGTAATATCGAGATAAGAGATGTCATAGAAAAACTTAAATCTCGCTTTGGTAAGATTGTTATAACTACTTCTCCCCGCTATGACTCACTTGCCTTGATAGGTATGAATCAGCAAGATATGTCATATGCACGCATTTTACCATTAGGCTATAAAAAAGAGGTAAACTCATAGAATCTTTTTATAGACTGACACATCAAAATGCGTTTATTGACAAACAATTGTTTTTAGAGGATACAAAAAAACTTTTTGATGAGGTTCAAACAATTCTTGGAGATAAGTTAATGCCAGCTTATCCAATATTCATCATATCTATATTGCAATCAATGAATATGATGCAACCTGCTCGTTTAGATCAGACATCATATGGCTATTGTTATCATACTTTGATTCATTACGCATTGTCGGTCAAGGCAAAAGTGCGAAATGAGGATATTGATTCATGTTTCAACTATTTAGGAGAACTTGCATTTTATCTATACAAAAAGGATGATGGTTTACAATCATTAAATCATGGAGAGTTAAAGAAATTTCATGATGAATACGCAAATCAATTTGTTTCTAAGAATTTTCAAGACATGAAACAGATTTTGCTGGATTCAAACATTGTGGTATTGGATGATGATGAATATAGATTTGGTTACGAATACATTTATTATTATCTTGTTGCACAAAAAATAGCCTCAGTCGTAGCATCTGATTTTGGACGCAATGAAATAAAAAAGTTGTGTAACAACTTAGAGAATGATAAGTGTGCTAATATTTTGGTTTTCATAACCCATCATTCAAAAGATTCAATCTTAATAGAAGAAGCAACAATGGCAACTATGTTGCCATTTGAAGAAATTGTTCCTATTACATTGAATAAAGGAAAAGAGTATTATCGACTTTTAGAATCTATCGTTGATCAATTAAAAGACACTATTATTCCAGCCGAAATCGACCCTATTAAAGAACGTGAGAAGAACTGGGAACAACAAGATAAAATAGAGAAATCTCTTCCTGCGAAAAATGACGAGGATTTAAGTTCTTTGCCACAAGAAATAATAATGATGCGTCAAGCTATCAGATCTCTTGAGATTGTTGGACAAATTATAAAGAACCGTAAAGGTTCATTACCTCGTGTCCAATTAATCGATATGGTTACGGAGCTTTATTATACCGCATTTAGGACTATTGGATTTTTCGGCAAATTAGTTACAAACACTCAGGACGAGATTGTTGATAATTTGAAAAATGACTCCACTGAGTATGAAACGAAGGCAAAGATACAGGAGCGCTTGAATATTTTTATTCAGCTTTATTCATTGCGTTTTTGTCTTGGAATATTTTCAAAGGTTATACATTCTGTTGGGTTATCTGAATTGAAAGAGATCTTTAATGAAGTCGCACGTAAAATAGATACTCCAGCCGCTAAGATTCTATCATTTTCAATTAATACTTGTTATGGCAGGATGTCATATAGTGATCTTCAGCGGATTTATAAAGAAATGAAGGGAAATCCTGTTGCGCTTCGTATTTTGAAAGCCAGAGTAAAATCGTATTTGTACCATAATCATGTTGATTATCGTAAGCGCCAACAAATTGCAGACCTGTTTAATTGGCAAGTCGCTCCACCACAACCAAATAAACAATTACGATAAATTAGAAATATATATTAATGCAAATACTCCCGGCACTTGACATACATTTATAAATCTGGTAGGATGAACTATGATAGCATATGTTCCAATAAGGAACATATGTGTAATCGAGGAAGAACAAATGATTAAGAGTTGAGTCGTGGGAATCTATGAGATTTGAGTTGGTTCCAGTTTGGAACTAACTGTCATAGATGAAATAAAAGTAAATACGAATCATGTGGTCTCACAGGGATTAGAGAAATTTAAGTTGTCAAGTTTTTCTTGACAACTTAACGAGACGTTAAGAACATATAACGCGCAATGATATAACCTTGATGACTTAGGATTATTTTATCGCAAAAAACCAAAACAGAATACCACAAGAAACCAAAATGAAATGCCACAAAAAACCAAAATACAGTTTGTAGGTACGCTTAAAATGACTACCTTTGCAGACGAAAACCAATAATATCGGATATGGCATACTTACCTCGAATTGCAGACCATATATTAAAGGAGTATTTGGAAGCATTTGGCGCTGTTCTTATTGAAGGACCTAAATGGTGTGGCAAAACGACTACAGCCGAACAACAAGCCAATAGCGAACTGAAACTCCAAAACCCGGACACACGGGATGGCTATCTTGCTACCGCCGCTACACGTCCCTCTCTTCTTTTGGATGGAGCGACTCCGCGCCTGATCGACGAATGGCAGGATGCGCCTACTTTATGGGATGCAGTAAGGACAGCCGTAGACGAGCGTCAGAAAGTCGGACAATTCATACTTACCGGATCAAATTCTGTAGATAAATCAAAAATACGTCATACCGGAACAGGCCGCATAGCCCGGATGCGGATGTTTCCTATGAGTTTGTGGGAATCTGGTGAGTCAACAGGCGAGATATCTCTTACGGAACTTTTTAATAATCCGGACTTGGTAATTGATGGTAAGACATCAAAACTTGACATAAAACAGCTTATATTCGCTTCATGCAGGGGCGGATGGCCTGCATCGTTATTGGGAACTACTTCTCGCGCAAAATTGTTGGTCGCCAAGAATTATCTACAAAGTGTTTGTTCAAGTGATATCTCTACGGTTGATGGCGTGGACCGGAATGAAAAGCTTGCACGTGAAATATTACGCACGTATGCCCGTAATATTTCCACGCTCGCCAAAAAGAGTAAAATGATTCAGGATGTGGCTTTGACGACAGAGAGTTGTACGGAGCCAACATTTGACAGTTATGTGTCCGCATTGGAAAAACTGTTTGTTATTCAAGATATTGATTCTTGGTCACCTGCTGTCCGTTCTGCAACAGCAATAAGAAGAGGGAAAAAAAGAGGTTTTACAGATCCATCTATTGCTGTGGCCGCACTTGGATTATCACCCGAACTGTTGCAGATGGATTTAAAGACCTATGGATTTATTTTTGAATGTATGGCCATGAGGGATTTGCGGGCATATTCCCAATCATCATACGGATCGATTTCGTATTATCATGACAGGTATGATCTTGAAGCGGATGCTGTTCTTCATCTTGATGATGGACGTTATGCTCTCATTGAGTTCAAACTTGGAGGGGCAGAAATTGATATGGGAGCCAAGCATCTTCTTGAAATTAGGGAACTTGTAAGAAAAAAGAATGAGAAGGAAACTCAGATAAAGATGAGAGAGCCAGACTTGTTGTTGATTATCACCGGTGGCCCAATCGCATATACGCGTCCTGACGGCGTAAAAATAATTCCGTTGGCTTGTCTTAAAAATTGATTTTAATAGTGGGATGACATCACCAATATTAAAGTCATTTTCCAACTATCGTAAAATTTGCGACGGTTGGAAAGCAATGTGCATTTTTTACACATTGCTCATGATTATTACCGTGCATTTTGAACCGATATTGCCACCTCTCTTTCAAGTTCGGCATATTTTTCAATCTTGGCTTGTAACTTCCGGCGGAACTTTGCAAGAGTTTCATCTTCTACTTCATTGAAGAACATATTGTTCTGCCGCTGGCATTCAAGATATTCCTGTTCCTTGCGTCGGGCTATTGTGATTTGGGCCTTCGCCGCAGACAGTCTGGAAAGGGCAGAGCCGAAATCCATGCTTAGTCCGGTGCGCCTGTCATAATATGAGAAATATGTCTGAACGTTCTCTTTGGGATATTGGCACAGGAGTCGGGCATGGCGCCATCTGACAACCCATTGGCGCCGCTCATATATATCACGCGGGAGGTCATAACGGAACAAAACAACCCGTTGCCGTTCCTTCGTCCGGTATTCGATGGTGATACAGACCCATTTTTCGATTTTCATCTCCCGTTGGGCTTTCGCATATTCGCGGGCATATTCCATCCAGTCGCCCATGTTCTCCTGTGCCATAAGAATTTTTAGGTTTTTGAGGATTCCCATAAAAAGCAGAAATCCTCATTGTTTCGTTATGCCGAAGCCGGACATAGAGGACCGTTCTCCAACTCCCATTTCTCGCGGGCTTCGTTGTATTCCTGCTCTTCCTGTCGGAGCATACGTTCCGTTTCGGTAGTGTAGCCGATGAAACGGATACAGCCGCCGTTATAGCCGGTCAGCGTGCAGATTATGCCGGCCTTTTCCAGTTTGTCTATGCGCTTCTGTGCTAACTTGGCGCTTGAATACTGCTTCGGCCAGAAGTAATGTTCGCCCTTTGAACCATAGTGATCTGCTCCGTAGACCTTATATCCGGAATGCCGCCGGCTCTCTATAAAGTCGAAACGGCCTTTTCCAAGAGCCTGCCGGATAGCCCTGTGCGCCGCACCTTCGGGATGCCTGAATGTCTTTGGCTTCGGGCCTTTCATGCCGAGTTTCGGAAGCACTACCTTGTAGGGGTTGCTCCATTTGCCAATGCCGAGAGTCAGATAGAAGTTGGTGCAGAAGTAGTCGGTCATAGGGTCGCTGTTGTCATAGTTGTATGACATTACAAAATCCTTGACGTTGGTCATTACCTCACGCGCCCGGTCTGTCAATCCCACTTCTCTCTCAACTCGGTAATGATTGATGGAACAGTGTATATATCCAGACTCCTTGGTGAACGCCTCGAAATCGGCACTCATTAAGGTGACGTGTATTGAACTGTAACCGTCGCGCCTTACCGAGAACTTGTATTTCGGATAGGTCTCCTTGAGCCAGCTACGGATTATCTCCACGATTTCCCGTGAGGACTGTCCTTGATAGTTGCTGCCTCGCCACCGGTATTCGTTGTAGACATAGCGGGTGTATTCTCCGGCGGATGCTCCGCCATAGTCGTTCTCGTATCCGTTAAGATCCGATATCGGCGACACAGGGACATCTTTCCATACTGCAAACAGCTTCTCAAACTCGGAGTTGATGCGCTGCATTGTTTCCGTGCTGCCACCTTTGTCGGGATGGTTGTCGATTGCAAGCCGACGGTACTTCTTTTTCAGGTCCGCCAGACTGCTGATGTTCTGAAAGTAGGTCATATCGTTAAGTTTTGTGCGTCAGGCCATAGCCACGCGGTTGATGAAATACTCCACATAGTCGTCTTCTATGCCAAGATTGCTACAAGCCATATACAGGTCATCTTCACGGAGGTCGCTAAGTTCCTGCAATTCCTGAAGATGCCGTACCTCGGCTTCGAGATATTCCTGTGCGGTCTGCTTGTCGCAGGAGCAGGTTGTCGAAATCAGATTCACTATATCCATATCCGTGTCATTTGAGGTTGTACATTTTTGCGAAATGGTTATTCACCGCCGGAATACGTTTCTTATAGAATGGCTGGTTTTCCCTGCACCAGTCGGCAAGCTCCGCTTTTGAGGTGAAGGGTCTGCGCCAACTCTGTCCGGTCATTATCATCTCCACGATGGGGGCGAGTTCGGAAATGAACATTCCGACAGTCCATCCCTCCCATATATGCCTGTTCATGTCTGTTGCCATACTTTTTATGTCTTTAATGGTTCATTTTCGGGTTCAAGCAGTTCCTGCGTCGCAAGCAGGATTTCGTTAAGCCATATAGGGTTGCGAACCGAGAGGTCGAATTGGCTCTCGGTCCGGAATATGTATCCGTCATGCTTTTCTTTCGCTGTCAGGCATAAAGAGTTACCCATAACCGAAACTTTTGTGATTATGCACTCGAACGGGTCCGCGTCATCGTCAAAGAATATGACATATACTGGATTAGGCGCGCCGTGAACTGTGCTGGGCTCCGGAAATTCCAGTTCCGTCAGTCCGTGTCTGCGAAGCAACCCGATGACAGCCGCGATAATCTCTTTTCGGAGATTTTCAATCTGTCTGCTGAAATCTTTCATATGAGAATTATTTAATCTGTTATACGGTTTCATGATTGGCGGGTGTAAGTTTCACTGTCCCATCGAAGAAGGAGTCGTCCACCCCGTACACACGCCCTATGGAGTAGTCAAGCCCGCTGCCGGATGCGTCAAGCACCAGACGGTAGCCGCGGTATCCCACGGTTTCCAGTTCAAGGGTGACATCACTCCTCAGCCTCATGCCTATGGCGCTTCCGCCGCCATACATGGAGCTGAATATCCCGCAGTAGTTGTCTTTCGGAATTGTAACCTTAGCCACCGAGAAACCTGATTCATAAAGCTCCCTGAGATTGACCTTGCCGGTATAGGTAAGCAGGTTCGCCCCGCAGCATGAGTTTACAAGCTCCCGGTGGAAATCCTCGTATGATACCAGCTCCCTGCCGTCACGTGACCTCCTGTAATGGCACCTGCCGTATACGGTGATCCCTTTTTCCGCCAGGAACCTCTTTACCTTTGCTGGATTAAGGTTGAGCGCGTCCACCATGTCACCGAAATACGAGTCCGGATATACATACCCTCCCTGCGATTCCAGCCAGTGGGAGTTGATGCAGTCATAGCCGGACAGCAACTCGACCCTTACAGGCACGTCCCGCGTGTGTCTTACCAGTTCGCTCACCGCATCGGAGTCGTCACGTTCATATATCGCATCCATGATGTCGTCACGGTGCGCTTCCATGAACTCTTCAACCGCGTCTTCGTCAAAGCCTTCGCCTGAGATTCCGGCCTTTATCTGTCCCCATATCTCCCGTATGATGAGGAACCGTTGTTCGTCGTACCAGCCTTCGGCCTTTTCATAGAGCGGCCCCGCATTTTTTTCTTTGATGCATTCCCCAACAATGTCGAGGCTGTCGTAAAGGTTGTCGCGGTAGTCCACCCATACAAGGCTATATGACGCGGGCATCAGTGATTCGACCAGATCCATCGTCAGTGCCTTGCTTCCTCCCTCCCTGCCGTCCGCCTGTGTACGGCAGGATCCGCTTTTCCCGTACATATTATTCCTATTCACCATAAATATCCTTTACTATGCTGCGATATCCGTTTTGTTTTCCTTGCACAGCCTGTCGAAGGCCATAGTCGCTATCTCGCGGTTGGATATTGTCACACTTTTCATGGCATCTATTTTATTTTCACAAGTTGCTTGAACCGGGCTACAATATCTCCTCGTTTGCTTTCAGCCAGTTCTTCATATTTGCGTCTTATGGCGCAATATTCCTCCCAGGTTTTGCCCCTCAATTCATTTTCATACGAGTCCATGCGTAGTTCGGGGTATTCCTTGAATAGTATCTCAAACTGTCTTCGCCATTTGCGTCCCTGCCATGAACGTTCGGCAATAAGTTTTATGAATTGAAACATCTTTTCATCGGTTCCGACATCCATGGCATAGAAACAGTCTGTCCTTGGCCACACATTGTTGGAGTGCTGCCAAGTCTCGATATGGCGCGTCGAGGCATTGTATGCCATTTTTGTGATTATCTGATGACTCATAATATTTTGTTTTAATTCAATGATACGTTATCTATTTCCTTATCCTTTGCGGCAATAGTCCCGAATTGCACGGCTATCACCCTCTGCGGGAAACAGGTGTGGTGGTTGTATCCGGTCCTTTGCCACAGTGTGAAGCAGTCGTTCCTGAACGACCAGTGGAAATGCCCGGACAGCGAACCGTACTCGTGCCGGACATTCCTCTCGATGAGCATCCTGCTGACATCCATTATATGCCGTGAGAGCAGGACGATATTGAGTATCTCCGAATAGGCACGGTGCACACGCGGGTCGGTCGGATACAGCGGTGACAGATGGTTGATTCTCATGATTCCTCGTCTTTAATCGTAATTGTCACCGAATATCTCCTGCCTCAGCAGGTTTTGGTCGAACCAGCTTTCGGGGTAACAGATACAAGAACTGCTTTCGTTATCCGTATCAGGCAGATAACACTCGGCATTGTAGCTCACATTGTCGCCGTATATGTTCCTGTAATGCGCCACAAGCAGGTGCGGATTGTCGGTTCTCAGGTCATAGCCGTATCTGGCGCACCATCTCTCGAAATCGGCCATATCCTCGTCATCAAGCTGGTCGAAAGCATCCCTTATATCAAAGAAGTTGGGACACAGCCATTCACGGTTTATCAATATGGACGGTATATTGTCCCATGCCACATATCTGTATTGCGGATGCCGTTCCTGCGGGAACAGTTCCGAGCAACAGCACAGGAATTCCTGCATGTCGCCGTAATCGCTCAGCGTCATGTTGTAGTCAGTCCTTTGGGATATGTCTATCATGTACTGCGTCG
>BLLX01000067.1 GCA_011959405.1 Muribaculaceae bacterium | reverse complement strand
GGTGTAGATCAGCGTGGCTATGTCGTCGGTCTCCGCACTGTCACATCGTTTCTCTATTTCTGAGAGGGCGGTCTCTGATGCCGCTTTGCCTGTTTCCACAAGCTGGTGGAATGTGATTGAAGAATTGTCGTCGGAGTCGAAACGGATGGACGGATCTATCGCTATGATCTGGCGTATGCCTGCGGCGCGGGCCATGTCGTAGTGCTTCTGTGAACCGACCACGATATGGCTGATTTTTGCATCGGCAGTGATGAACCGTACCTGTTCGGTCGAAGATGTGGAGTATATGCTTACGGGCACTGCTCTCAGTCTGAATGCCGCGAAATATGTCATGATGACTTCCGGCCTGTTTTCTGAAAGGATGCCCAGACAATGCTGCACACCGAGATTCAGCGCATGCAGTCCGGCTGCGGCATGAATGACCGAGGTCCAGAGTTCACGGTTGGAGATGGAATCCCATTTGCCGGTCTTGTCGTCCGCCAGATAGTGAAGCGCCGGGGTCTCGGGGTTGTGTCCGGGATTTATAAGTGATGTTAGTATCATTATGTCAAAGTGAATATCCGGATTCTCTGAAAAGTTCGAGATCCTGGTCTATATTATTGCCAATTGTGGTGAGCATATTGCCGACAAGCGCTCCGTTGACGCCGCCACGCAGCATCCGGCTTACGGTCTTGGGGCTTAGACGGGCGCGTCCTCCGGCGAAGTGGAGAGTGCATTCGGGCGCAATGAACCGCATCAGGGCCACTGTCCTTATGATCTCTTTGTCGGATAGTGGAGGAGTGTCCTGAAGCGGGGTGCCGGGTATCGGTGAAAGGATGTTGACGGGGATGGATACGGCGCCTGCCAGACGGGCCTGCTCGGCAAGCCGCAGTCTCTGGCGCATGTTTTCTCCCATTCCTATTATTCCGCCTACGCACACCTCCATGCCGACTTCGATTGCTGCGGCTATGGTGGCGAGTTTTTCAGCCTGGCTGTGGGTGCTGCATAGTGAGGGAAAATAGTCGTCAGATGTCTCCAGATTGCAGTGATAGCGACGTACGCCGGCATCATACAGTTTCTGGAGCTGGTCTTTGTCCAGCAGTCCCATGGATGCGCACAGTTTCATGGATCCGGACTTGCCGGCCTTGCGGAACAGGCAGCAGAATCGCTGTATCTGTGACGGCGGCACGCGGCGTCCGGAGGTGACGAGGGAGAAACGGTTGACCCCGTGGGCGTCATTGTCGCGGTATATGGCCAGCATCTCCTCTTCGGATATGCAGTCGTATTCTTCAATGCCTGTATGGTGATGTGAGGATTGCGCGCACCATTTGCAGTCTTCGGAACAGCGTCCGGACCGTGCATTTATTATGGAGCAGGTGTGGATGGTGTTGCCTTTATGCCGGCGTCTTATGGCATCGGCGGCGTCGCAAAGTGCGTCGGTGCTGTCTTTGGTGTTGTTGTCCAAGGCCAACGCTTCGTCGATCGACAGAGGTGTTCCGGCCAGACAAAGCTCCAACGCTTGTGTCAGATTGATGGATACTTTCATTCTTTTGGTTTGAAAAGTCGGTGCAAAGGTAGTAAAAATAATTGATACGGCGAAATCGGGCGGCGTTGTGCGTGTGGCGGATTTTGCGTAAATTTGTGGCGTTGAATGATATGGAACAAAACGATAAATCTAAGGATAAGGCACGGAGTCGCAGGCGTCCGTGGCTGTGGGTTGTTATTCCGATGGCAGTGCTGGTGTCGGTTGTTTTGCTGTTGCTGGTGGCCGGAGTGTGGATTCTTACACCCCAGCGCCTGACGGCCCTGACAAGAAAATATGGCACGGAGTATCTGGTAGACGGGCGTGTGGATGTGGCCCGCGTGGATCTGACATGGTGGAGCACGTTCCCTCGTATAGAACTGACGGTGGATTCTCTGAGTATCGTCAGTCTTGATCCGTCGGTACCTGACAGCGTTTCTGAGATTGTGTCGGTGGAGCGCCTGCAGGGTGCGTTGCAGCTGCCGGGCCTTGCCGGTGGGAACATAGATCTTCGCGATGTGGAGATAGTGAGACCGTCGGCGTGTGTGTACGTCGGCAATGGAGGAGTCAGCAATCTGAATGTCTTTCCCACGTCGCCTGATGATAAGGATATTGATGACGGCCCGTTGCAGCTGCCGGCTATCAGCATAAACAGGTTTGTGATCGAAGGGGCGGCCCCGTTGCGCTATGTGTCGGAGCCGGATTCCATTGATGCGAAACTGACCTTGCACAAGGTTTCTCTGGCGGATGCCGGTCATCCGGTCTACGAGGTCTCCACCGCCGGAGGGGTGCGCATCTCTTCGCTGCCATTGCCTGATGATATGATGCTTGGTATAGACGGCCGGATCGGATGGGATCCGGCGGAACCTATGAAAGTAAATGTGGACGGACTGACGCTTTCAGCCGGAGAGGTGTCGATGACCGTTTCGGCCGATGCTGACCTTTCGGATGGAGTGACTGTGGAGACGTTTGCAGCGGAAACGGATGAGATTCCGGTGGAGTATCTTATGTCGCTGGCAAGGCTGATGCCGGAGGTTGCCACGGCCTTGCCCGATGTGAAGACCGATATGGCTTTGAAGGGATCCGTGCGCCTGCGTTCTCCTTATGTGCCGGAGAGGAATCCTTTTCCTGCGGCCGATGTAAGGGTGGAGCTGAGCGATGCTCCGTTTGAGATGCCTGCATATAGGCTGCAATTGAAAAAAATAGGTCTGAAGGCTGATATAGCGGTAAATGCGGACTCTGTTTCGGCATCGACGGTGACGGTGGAGCGGTTTGTTGCCGAGGGAATACGTGGCGGCACATTTGTGGAATTTAAAGGTTCTGCGACTGATCTGCTCACCGATCCGCGGGTAGAGGGTTGTTTCCGCGGACTTGTGAGGTTTGACAATCTTCCTGCCGCGCTATACAGTCGTATAGGTATGAAAATGCGTGGAGTGCTGAAGGCTGATGTCGATTTCCGTATGAGAATCTCGGATATGTCGGAGCGTACTTTTCACCGTGCCAATCTGAAAGGCAATGCCCGACTGCGTGATTTTTCAGCTGTTTCACTTTCCGACAGTCTTATTACGGGTGTCGATAACGCCGAATTCCGTTTCGGCACATCCGATTCTTTTGTAAGAGATGAGAAACGGACTGATTCATTGCTTACGGCTTCGTTGAGGATCGACAGCGCCTATGTGGTGTCTTCCGACATAAAAGCGGAGATGAAACTTGCTAAAATAGGAGTTGGCTGCCGTAATGACGCTTCTGTGGCAGATACCTCTGTCATAACTCCGCTTGGCGCGGTGATGGAGATCGGACTGTTGCGTTATGTGTCGGAAACGGACACCATACGTGCCATCATGCGGGATATGAAAGCAGGGGCTATGTTGCGGCGTTATTCGGATATGGCACGCATTCCGCAGATCGGAGCGGGCATAAAGGCCCGGCGGATTGTCTATGCCGATGGATTCAACCGCATGACTCTGCGTGACGGCGACATTTCAGTGACGGCCCATTTGCGTCCGCGCAGGGACAGGTCGTCCGGCCGACGTGGAAATACCCACACCCGCAGGAGCATGCGCAGGGATTCCACTGATGCGCGTTCAGCCACGTCCGGTCATGAATATCTGGATATGTCTGTGGACAGCGCAACGGCCCGTATGTTGCGCCGATGGAATGTCAACGGCAATGTAAAGGCCCGGTCCGGACGGCTCTTTACTCCGTATTTCCCATTGCGTATGAGCATGCGTGACCTGGATTTCGGATTTACTACCGACTCCCTTGATCTGAAGGGCGTTGACATGAAGATAGGCCGCAGCGATTTCCATGTGAGCGGCAAGGTAAGCAATCTGCGCCGGTCGCTGACGGGACGTGGCCATAGTCCTGTAAGGGTTGATTTTACTCTTTCTGCCGATACTATCAATGTGAATGAACTGACGCGTGCGGCATTTCAGGGCGGTGCGTTTGTCAATCAAGCCGATTCTCTTTCATCGTCGGGAGAGCTGGATATGATGGAGATGGATGATGACGCTTTGCAGGCACGTACAGATTCGATGACTGCAACAGAGATGGTAGCGTTGCTTGTGCCTATGAATATCAAGGCCGATCTTGCGTTCAAGGCTGCCAATATCGTTTATTCAAACATGTTGTTGCATGATTTCTCGGGCAAACTGCTTGTGAACCGCGGTGCCGTAAACCTGTCGGATCTCACGGCATTCACCGATATAGGATCGATTGATCTTAACGCTCTGTATTCTGCTCCTACGGTTAAAAACATACAGTTTGCCATGGGGCTGAGACTTAACCGTTTCCGCATTGACCGTGTGACGCAGATGTTGCCGGTGCTTGACTCGCTGATGCCGGTGCTCGGCAGCATGGGAGGTGTGATAGACGTCGGGATAGGAGCAACGACAAAGATCGACTCGGCGATGAATTTGGAGATCCCGTCGCTTCGGGCCATGGTGAACATGAGCGGTGATTCTCTGGTGCTGCTTGACCCGGAGACATTCAAGGTCATGTCAAAATGGCTGATGTTTAAAGATAAAGGCAAGAACATGATAGACCACATGAAAGTCGAGCTGGCAGTAGAGAATTCCATGCTTGAGCTGTATCCGTTCATGTTCGATTTCGACCGTTACCGTCTTGGTGTTATGGGGCGTAATGACCTGAACCTGAATCTGAATTATCATGTATCGGTTCTGAAATCTCCTTTCCCCTTTAAATTCGGTATAAACATAACCGGTCAGGCCGACGATATGAAAGTGAGGGTGGGACGCGCCAGATTCAACGATTATTCTGCCGGGGAGCGTGTGGCTCTTGCCGATTCTGTGAGAGTCAATCTTGTGGACGAGATACGGAGCGTGTTCCGCCGCGGAACCGATGCCGCCAGGGTAGGGCCGCTGGAGATCAGCCGCCGCCGTGGTATGGCGCTGGAAGACAGCACCGATACCATATCGTCTGCCGATTCAATTTTATTTATAAACAACGGGCTGATAGAAGCGCCCGACACTACTGTGATTAAGCCGATAGCCGAATGAACAGAATATTTCCACAACGTCCGCGTGCGTTCCTTTTTGATATGGACGGAACGCTTTATGATTCTATGACCAATCACGCTTTGTCGTGGTATGAGATGGTGCGTGAGCAGGGCATTGAAGCTACGCCAGAGGAGTTTTTTCTTTATGAGGGTGCCACCGGGTCATATACGGTCAATATGCTCTACAGGCGCGCTTATGGCCGCGATGCTTCTCCAGAAGAAGTGGAGCGGCTTTATCAGCGTAAGGCCGAGATATTCCGCGGGCGACCTGCTCCTGATGTGATGCCGGGGGCGCGCGAGCTTGTGGAGTATGTCGGATCATTGCCGTGGCATCCTGTCACGGTATTGGTGACGGGCTCGGCACAGGGATCTCTGCTGCAAAGGCTTGATGAGGATTTTCCGGGCGCTTTCCCTGTGGCGCGGCGCATCACAGCCCGCGATGTCAGTCGTGGCAAACCGTTTCCCGAGCCGTTTCTGCGCGGGGCTGGACTTGCCGGATTTGCTCCGGAGGAATGTGTGGCTATAGACAATGCTCCGCTTGGAGTCATGTCGGCCGACAGAGCCGGATGTTTCACGGTGGCTGTGCGTACGGGACCTGTGCCGTCGGAGGAATTGCGTAAAGCCGGTGCGGATGTGATGTTTGACAGCATGCAGGCTTGTGCGGAAGGGATCAGGGCGCTTGTCGAATCATGCAGAAGCTGATTTTTACCAATGATGTCGTTTTGGCCCTGCGCGATGAGATTGCGGCGGCCGAAGCGGACAAGGTGTTTGTGCTGGCCGATAAGAACACCGTGCGCAGGGTAGTGCCGTTGCTGCACATAGACTCCGCAATCGAGATTGTAGAGGTTGCCGCGGGAGACGGCAACAAGACGCTCGATGCTGTGGCTGGTGTGTGGAAAATCCTGACGGAAAAAGGGGCAACACGCCGCTCGCTTCTGGTAAACGTCGGCGGAGGGATGGTCACGGATCTCGGAGGATTTGCCGCTGCTACGTTCAAGAGGGGCATACGGTTTATCAATCTGCCCACCACTTTGCTCGGGGCAGTCGATGCCGCGGTGGGCGGGAAGACCGGGATAAACTTTATGGGGCTGAAGAATCAGGTCGGATCTTTTTGCGAAGCCATCAGCGTGATTGTGTCCACCTGTTTTTTCGGCACTCTTCCAACGGAAGAGCTGCTGTCGGGCTATGCGGAGATGCTTAAGCACGGACTTATAAGTTCAGAGAATGCATATCGCCGTATAGCATCGTATGATGTATTGTCAGCGCCTTTGGACGGTCTGTTGCCTTTATTGAAGGAAAATGTGGAAGTCAAAAGCCGTATAGTGGCTGATGATCCGTATGAAAAGGGGTTGAGAAAATCCTTGAACCTCGGTCATACCGCCGGTCATGCCATGGAGTCGCTGGCAATGAAACGAAACGAGTCCGTGGCTCACGGCTTTGCCGTGGCCCACGGACTGCTTGTGGAGATGATAATATCCCATATAGTGCTGGGTTTTCCTTCTACGGATCTGCACAGGCATGCGGCGTTGCTGCGTCAGGCCTATGCTTCGTTTCCTGCGTTTACGTGTGATGACTACCGGCAACTGCTCGGACTGATGCGTCACGACAAGAAAAACAGATCGTCATTGGCCATCAATTTCACATTGCTGCATCGGCCGGGCTTGCCGGAGATCGATTGTGAGGTGCCGGAGGATGTGATTACAGCCGCCTTAGACATCTACAGGGATTTACTCGGAATGTGACAGAGATGTCCGTCAGGGGCGTACGAACCCTTCCACGACTTTCCCTTTTATAAACTTGCCGATAGTGCCGGTCAGGTAGATTTTAGATGGACCGTCGACCATTGCCACGCCTTCGTTCGATCCTTTGTAGATCAGTATATTGACGTTGATTACACGTGAAAGGGACTTGATTTTGAAGTCAATCTCACGGTCGCCGTTTTTCCTCGTTTTCTCTTTCCAGCGGGTGATTGTGCCGCTTTGGGTCAGTGTGCCCGGTATTTCCGGCGCACCTTGTGGGGATACCTGTATGATCACATTGTCTCCGGATACGGAGATGTAGTTTGTGGCGGGTAGTACCTGATAGTCGCGGCCTGCGTATGACATGTGGGTGGCTTGCAGCAGGAACGAGCGCGAGTCTATGGCACAGTTGGCTATCACTGAGTTGACAGAGTCTGTGGTGGCGTTGTTTTTTGCATTTGCTCCGATTGTGGATATAAATGCCAGAAGAATGATTGAAAATAATCTTGTCATAGTTTGAACATTTATAAATAATAACGCGTTGGGATTGATATTGTTTTATTTTTTCGTTTAAGTTACTGTATTATGATCAGATTATCAGGAATTGGTTTAGCCGCCGTTGCGGCCGGTTCGTTTTTTCTCGTTTCGTGCGGTGAGTCTCCATCGCGGCTGGCATCGGATATAGAGGGCACATGGAGCGGTGCTCCCGAACAATTCCGCCGTCAACTGATGATTGACGGTCAGTTTACGCCTGCATATCAATTTGTCAGAAATTCGGACTCGAAGACATCTGGAGTGGTGACCCAGACATCGCAGGTGGCCGTTATACTTCCGTTTACCACCAATGCCACTGATTCCGCGGGAAACACTCCGGTCAGCGTGACGACATCTGCCTTAGCCACCGTGACGGGAGTGTGGAGTGCTGTTGATGACGATGATATCATGCTGTCGTTCGACATGAATACTTTGAAAATAGATGTGGATCCTGATGCCGAGTATCTGTATGCCGATCCCCGTCTTTCCACGGATATTCCGCGGGTCCAGCCTATTGACGGCAATGTCCGGTCAGCGGTGACGGCTCTTGTTAAAAAAGGTATGACCGATGTCGTCGGCAATATCCGCGAGATTGAAGACGTCAAGGTCAAAGACGGAATGATGCGGTGTGAGATAGGAAAGCATAACAAACTTACTTTTTCAAAAGTACCGTAAAATAAAAAAGGGTAAGCTTACTACATCGCACCGCTACAACCCAATACCGTTGCTTCGATCAAGACCTGGCGGGATTCTCGGGGAGCTGGTCGTGTAGGACTTACCCGAGCACAAAGTTAAGAATAAATTACGATCTAAGCAAATATTTGCCAAAATTTTGAACAATGTAGAGTCAATAAGCAAGTGCAAAATTCGCGAAATCGTTTTGAAGAACTCAACTTTAGTAGAAGAAAAGTTGAGTTTTTCGCGATGTATAAGGTTGGCTTTATAAGGAATTCTCTGCTTGGCCTTTCGCAATGCAGTTCTTTTTGGGAAATATTGTCGAAAGAATTTTTTTGATACCTTTATAAGCGATATAACGTTAATTAATCTCGGGGAGACTTCAGTCTCCTTTTTTATTGTTTGTCTTGTCTATGTTTTCGCAATAGAAACGATGTAAAACTCAAAAACTTGTATTCTTAACTCTAAAAGTTGAATTATTCGAACAAATTGCTAATTTTGCATTTGACAGTTGAATCTGTGTCTAAGCACCTAATATAAATCTAAGCCGAATGTGTTTGTCAAGGTCCCCCAATGTTAAATATCATATATGAACAGATGCACCACTTTATAAACAAAAAAAATGACTTATCGCATATTAATATTACTTACTGCTATTTTATTATTTAGTGGCTGTTCAGACTCCCGGAAAGACAAACGGCTTATTCACATTGCCGATCTGGTTTCAGAATCACCGAAAGCAGCTTTGGCTTGTCTGGACAATATAAACTATAATAATCTTTCTGATGCCGACAGGCATTATTATGATTTTCTAAAGATAAAGGCGACAGACAAGGCGTATATTAAACACACATCCGATAGCACTATCCTTAGAGTTATTGACTATTATTCTAATCATGATAAGGACAATCTCTATGCTGAGACATTATACTATGGAGCCCGGACATATGGTGACATGGGAGATAGTCCAACAGCTCTTCAATATTTTTACAAAGCCTTAGACAACATCGGAGAAGAGACCTCAAATCTTGATTTAAAGGCCAATATTTTAAGTCAGACAGGACGACTGCTCACCGAATTACGATTGTATGAAGATGCAATACCTTATATAGAAAAGGCTATTGAAATCGGAGAGTATTATAAAGATACTCTGAATATGGTATATGATATCCAACTCTTGGGAGGTACATACCTTCGAGATAAAAAATACGTTCTTGCTGAACATTATTTTAACAAGGCTATTGAACTTAGCTCTAATTTACCTATGTCTTTCAATGCAAAGTCTCGAATGTATTTAGCCGAAATAAAATATGAGACCGGACAGTCTGATTCTGCTCTCAGCCTGATTCGTGGCACGCCGGATTCAGTCACATCAAATGCTCGCAATAGTGCTTTAGCCGCAGCTTCTGAGATATATTTAGAGCAAGAATTGTTAGATTCGGCATACATGTATGCCTGCAAACTCCTTAATAGCCAAGATCCGACCAATAAAGGAACCTCTTACCAAATTCTACTTTCCCCAAAATTGCGAAATTATATTCCATTAGACACCATATATCAATATATTTCAGATTATAGAGGCCTTCTTGAAACTTATCATGACAGCAATAAGGCCCAATTATCGATAAATCAACAAAGCTTTTACAACTATCAAAGGCATGTGATTGAACGACATAAAATAGAAGCGCATAATCTCATACTGACATGGTGGATTTACGGCATATCCACTGTATGTCTTATTTTTGCTGTAATTATATTGTACTATAAAAACAAGACCAAGAAAACATTAATTGAACTTCATGTTGCTATTGAAAACGCAAGCATACTTAACGATCGTCTCAATACAATCAGCCTAAACCAAGCAATCATTGACTCGAATTCTAACAATACAAATAATAATCAACAGGAAGACACGCAGTATAATGATATTTTTAAGGCATCGCTTTTAACCTTACAAGCAGAAAAGGAGCTAAGAGAAAAACTACGAAAAGAATTGCTGGATTTATACTCTAAAAATACAACAGCAAAAATTAGTAATATTATCTATGAATCCAAAGCATATGGGAAACTGCAGGAATTTATAAAGCAGAAACAAATTCTATCCTATGAAGATCCTCTTTGGGATGAATTGGAATGCGTGGTACTCAAATCTTCGCCAAAATTCAAAGACAATCTTCAACTATTGACACAAAGTCGTCTTACATCTATTGACCTTCATACAGCACTACTGGTTAAGTGTCATATCCAACCTTCTCAAATGTCTACTTTGCTTAGCCGATCGAAGGGAGCTATTGTTTCTCGCCGGGAGTCCTTATGTCTTAAGATTTTTGGAGAGCAGTTAGGGACAAAAGTTATAGATGGCATAATACGCTTACTCTAACAGTCTTAATCTTTTAATATGAGATGTGCGGCAATAGTACGGATGTTTGCCATTCCATTGCGGTACTCTATTCTAATTGAATTTGTTAAATTGTTAGTAAGCAGATATTTATCTTTTAGGATTTAATCGCATACCCATTTCCGTACTATTTCCGTACTATTTCTGTGCTGTCCAATAGGCTATTATCCCTACTTTTGCAAAAAATCAAATAAATAGAAGTCCATATATGAATAAAATCATCACAAATCTCCAAATTCCATAATGGCTGGAAATGAGACCGTGTATACTGTCTCTATGCAAAAACAGGTTAAACGACAGTCCGAACATAATAAATCACTTGATTGTGAAGGTCGCCGCACACCTTCAATGCCTATATAC